>JBCDBL010000087.1:0-18587 GCA_039183635.1 Pseudomonadota bacterium | reverse complement strand
CGTCGAGGAGGGCAGCGTTCTGCGCCGGGCCGACGGGCTCGTGCAATTTGTTGTGACCGATCTCGCCGCATCGACGGCGGTTGAGTATGTTGGGACGCTGCCGGACCTCTTCCGCGAAGGCCAGGGCGTCGTCGCCGAGGGCGCTTTTTCCGAAGACGGCGTCTTCGTCGCCGCCACGGTCCTCGCTAAGCATGACGAGACCTACATGCCCCCGGAGGTGGCGGACGCTTTGAAAAAATCCGGCCAGTGGAAGCCCGACGAGAGTGTTGAGGCGGGCGGCGCATACGGACAATGATTGTCGAGCTTTCCCATTACGCCGCTGTTATCGCTCTGGCCGCGGCTGTTTTTCAAACGGCGGCGGGCGGCCTCGGCGCGGCTCGGGGGGACGCGGCGCTTCTCGCCGCGGCGCGCTCCGCCGCGATTGTCCAGGCGGGGCTTTTGTCCCTCGCTTTCGCCGGGCTCCTCGTCGCGTTCGCGCGCTCCGATTTCTCCCTCGTGGTGATCGTCCAGAATTCGCACACGGATAAGCCGTTTTTGTACAAGATCGCCGCCGCCTGGGGCCACCATGAAGGCTCCATGCTGTTGTGGTCCTTGATCGTCGCTCTCTACGGCGCCGGCGTCGCCCGGGGAACCGGGCCTATCCCCCCGGCGCTCCGGGGCTGGACCGTGTCCGCACAAGGGGCGCTCAACATTATGTTCCTCCTGTTTATTCTGTTGACGTCCAACCCCTTCGCCAGGATCGAGACGCCGCCGCCCAACGGCCAGGAGTTGAACCCGATTTTGCAGGACCCCGCCCTGGCGCTGCATCCGCCGATGCTCTATCTCGGCTATGTGGGCTATTCGGTGGTGTTCGCCTTTGCGATCGCGGCGCTGATCGAGGGGCGGGTCGACCAGTCCTGGGCGAGAGCGGTGCGGCCCTGGGCGCTGTTTTCCTGGAGCGCGCTGACCCTCGGCATCGCCCTCGGCTCCTACTGGGCCTATTACGAGCTCGGTTGGGGCGGCTGGTGGTTCTGGGACCCGGTGGAGAACGCCAGTTTCATGCCCTGGCTCATCGGGACCGCCCTGTTGCATTCGGTCATCGTGACGGAGCGGCGGGGTGCCTTGAAAAGCTGGACGCTGCTCCTCGCCATCCTCGCGTTTTCCTTAAGCCTGCTTGGGACGTTCCTTGTACGGTCCGGGGTCTTGACCTCGGTCCACGCCTTCGCCCTCGACCCCGCCCGGGGGGTGTTCATCCTCGCCATTCTCGCCGCCGCGACCGGGGGCGGGCTCGCCTTGTACGCCTGGCGGGCGCCGACCCTCGCCCCCGGCGGCGGCTTCGATCCCATCAGCCGGGAAGGCGGGATCGTGTTCAACAATCTCATCATCGTCGCCTCCTGCGCGGCGGTGTTCATCGGAACGCTTTACCCCCTCGCCCTGGAAACGGCGACGGGGGAGAAAATCTCCGTCGGGCCGCCCTATTTCAATCTCACTTTCGGCCCGATCGTCGCGCCGATCCTCATCGCTCTGCCCTTCGGGCCGATGCTGGGCTGGAAGCGGGGCGACCTCGCCGCCGCCTCACAGCGCCTGTGGATTGCGGCGGGCGTCGCCCTTGTTCTTGGGATTGTCGCGGCGGCGGTGCGGGGACAGGGGCCCGTTTTGGCGGTCGTCGCCCTCGGCCTCGGCTTCTGGCTGATCTGCGGCGCTGCGGCGGAGATTTTGGAGCGGGCGCGATTCGTCCGTACAGGGGTTTCATCGGGCCTTCGCCGTTTGCGTCACATTCAGACCCCGGTCTGGGCCCGGGCCGTCGCCCACGCAGGGCTCGGCGTGTTCGTCATCGGCGTCGTCGGCGCCACGGCCTGGCGGGCCGAGAGTGTTGAGGTGATCCGGGTCGGCGCAACCATAACGACGGCCGAATACGCTGCACGCCTGGACGACGTCTCCCGCGTCAGGGGCGCGAACTACGTCGCCGACCGCGCGACATTCTCCGTCTCCCGCAACGGGCGTCCCGTCGGAACCGCCGCGTCGGAGCGCCGGTATTACCCCGGCGCCGGGACCTCCACGACGGAGGTGGGGATCATGTCCTCCCTGGGCGGAGACTTTTATCTTTCCCTCGGCGACCTCAGGGACGGCGGCGGCTGGGTGGTGCGGGCGAACCATTATCCGTTGATCCTGTTCATTTATATCGGGTCCGGCTTGATGGCCGGCGGCGCGTTGCTCGCGATGGTCCGCCGGCGCGCTCGGGCGCCGGCCCCAAGCCCCGCCGCGGCGCCGGCGGCGCTGAAAGCGGCGGAGTAGGGCGATGGGACGCCGCCGCGGCATCGCCGGCGCCCTCGCCGCCGTTCTGGCGGGGATCGCCCTGTTGTCCTTCACAGGTCCGGCGGGCGCCGTGGAGCCCGAGGAGCGCCTTTCCGATCCGGCGCTGGAGACGCGGGCGCGGGAAATCTCCAGGGAGCTGCGCTGCCTTGTCTGCCAGAATGAGTCCATCGACGAATCGAACGCCGATCTTGCGAAAGATTTGCGCCTCCTCGTGCGCGAGCGGCTCACCGCGGGCGACACGAACGAGGAAGTGAAAGACTTTATCGTGGAGCGGTACGGGGCGTACGTCCTGTTGCGCCCGCCGTTCAAGGCCGAAACGGCGCTGCTTTGGGCGGGACCGTTCACGCTGCTTTTACTGGCCGTTATCGCCCTTGTGTTGACAGCCCGGGCCCGGGTCCGCCACGGTGCGCCGGAGCCGGCGGGTCTCACCGAGGAGGAGGTCCGGCGGCTGGAAGCAATCGTCGCCGCCCCGGAAGGGCGCGACGGGCGGGAGGAGACGGCGGATGGCCCACGGAACAACGCAAAAACTTGAGTTTAAAGGCGCCCAGGGCGATATGCTGGCCGCCGCGCTGGAGACGCCTTCGGGCGAGATCAGGGCCTATGCGCTCTTCGCCCATTGCTTTTCCTGTTCCAAGGACATACATGCGGCCCGGCGCATCTCCGAGCGCCTGTGCGGTCTCGGCTTTGCGGTGTTGCGCTTCGACTTCACCGGCCTCGGCCAGTCCGACGGCGACTTTGCGAACACGAACTTTTCTTCAAATGTCGAAGACCTTGTCCGCGCGGCGGCGTTTTTGAAAGACAATTACGAGGCGCCCAGCCTGCTCATCGGCCATAGCCTCGGCGGCGCGGCGGTCGTTATGGCGGCTGAAGAGATCCCCGAGGCGAAGGCCGTGGTCACCCTCGCAGCCCCGGCTGAGGCCGACCATGTCGCCCATAACTTTGCGGCTGATATCGACAAGATCAACGCCGAGGGGGCCGCAGAGGTGAAGCTCGGCGGTCGTCCGTTCACGATCAAAAAACAGTTTCTGGAGGATATTCAGGGCAAAAAAGCGACAGAAGCGGCAGCGCGGCTGAAGCGTCCGTTCCTGATTTTTCACGCGCCCCTCGACGAGACTGTGGGCATCGACAACGCCACGCGCCTGTTTATCGCCGCCAAGCACCCGAAAAGTTTCGTCAGTCTCGACACCGCCGATCATCTTCTGTCTCGTAAAGAGGACTCCCGGTATGTCGCCGACGTGCTCGCCGCCTGGGCGAGCCGCTTCCTGCCGGCGGCGGAGGCGCCGCCGCGCGACTGGCTGGTGGGGGTTGCGACCTCTCAGACCAGCCCGCAGGGGACATTCACCCAGGATGTGGTCGCCGGCGGCCATACGTTCACCATAGATGTCGACAAGGAGGACGGCGGCGACGGCCTTGGCCCCAACCCGACGCAGACGGTGGAGGGGGCGCTTGCGGCCTGTGGCGCCATCACGGTGCAAATGTACGCCAGGCGCAAAGGCTGGGATTTAAAACGGGCGAAGGTCAGCGTTCAGCTGGACCGCGAAGCGCCGGACCAGGACGCCCACGCCGCCCGGTATCTTGAAAAACATGTGGAGGTGGAGGGCGATCTTGACGCGGCGCAGCGCGCCCGCCTCCATGAAATCGCGGACAAATGTCCGGTCCAGCGCATGTTAACCAACGGCGTTCATATCCGGTCCGTTCTGGATGAGTAAATTATTTTCGTTTATTTTGCAGCTCGTCGCGAAAGACTTGCGGTTCGTCGCAACTCTTACCAATTCGTAATGCGCGCGCCCGTGCGCTTTTGCATGTTTAGACCCAAGTTGAATAACGACGGTTTTCATCGCCTTCACCGTTGGGAAAATACGGAGTTTTTATGTCTGACGCCATTGCTTTGAAAATACGCCGCCGCGGCGCCCTCAGCATGACCGCGGGCGCCCTCGCCCTCATCATCGCCGGCGCGGCGCCCGGGGCGTACGCCCAGGGACCCCTTTCGCCGTTGCCGCCGGTCCAGGCCGACGGTACGATCAGCTTCGCCGACCTTGTGGAGAAGGTGAGCCCCGCCGTGGTCAGCATCCAGGTGGAGCGCGAGGCGCCGGCCGCCCTCCAGGACGATTTCATGTCCGAGCTGGAGCGCTTCTTCGAGCGCCGCGGCGAGGATTTTAATTTCAACCGTCCCCGGGACGGGGAGCGTCCGCGCCGCGCCGCCCAGGGGTCCGGCTTCTTCGTGGACGGCAAGGGCCATATTGTGACGAACAATCATGTCGTGGAGGACGCCGACGACATCACCGTGGTTCTGAACGACGGGTCGGAACTTGACGCCGAGCTTGTGGGCGTCGATCCGGTGACGGATCTTGCGGTGTTGAAAGTCGACGCAAAAAAAGATCAGCCCTATGTGGAGTTTTCTGAAAATGTAAACCTGCGCGTCGGCGACTGGGTTGTCGCCCTCGGTAATCCTTACGGTTTCGGCGGGTCGGTTTCCTCCGGCATCGTTTCGGCCATCGGCCGGGACATCGGCGCCGGCCCGTACACGGATTTCATACAGGTGGACGCCGCCATCAACCGCGGTAATTCCGGCGGCCCGACCTTTGACTTGAAAGGCCGGGTGGTCGGCGTCAACACCGCGATCATTTCGCCCACCGGCGGCAGCATCGGCCTCGGCTTCGCCATTCCCGCCGACGTCGCCTCCGACGTCGTCGCCGCCCTCATCGACGGGGGCGAGGTGTCCCGGGGCTGGCTCGGCGTCGGCATTCAGAACATCGACGAGGCCCTTGCGGGCGCGCTCAACCTGAAAGACCAGGCCGGCGCCATTGTGACGGAGGTGGTCGAAGGGTCTCCCGCCGACAAGGCCGGCCTCAAATCCGGGGACGTCATTACGACGTTGAACGGCAAGAAAGTCGAAAACACCCGCGACCTCACCCGCCGCATCGGCGCCCTTGGCCCCGGCAAGCGGGCGCAAGTCAAACTCATCCGCGACGGGTCGACCAAAAACCTTCGCATCACCCTCGGCGAACGGGACGTTGAGAACGTTTCAACCGGTAGTGGTGAAGAAAAGGACGATGGTGGTTCTACGGACGATCTCGGGTTTCGCATGTCCCGTCTTGACGAGGACTTAAGGGCGCAATACCGCTTGCCCCCGGATGTCGACGGCGTTGTCGTCACAGACGTCCGACCGGCCAGCGCGGCGGCCCGGGCGGGACTGCGCCCCGGACAGGTGGTCCTTGAGGCGGGCGCAGCGCCTGTAAAGACAGCCAATGACGTTGCGAAAAAATTGAAGGCGGCGGAGAAGAACGGCAAGAAAAGCGTCGCTCTTCTTGTTGAGGATCGCGGCGTCAAACGCTATGTCGCCATCGAGATCACGGGCTCGTGATGGCCTGTCGGATTGACCAATCCGGTCTCGACACCATTTTAAATTAATCCCCCTCGCCGGCGTCTCCCATCGCCCCCCTGCGATTGACGTCGGCACCCCGCGCCGATGGCGAGCGTCCTCATCCCCCGCAGGGCCGTCGGCGCGGGCCCCTTTCCCAGACCCGCACAAACGATTACGATAATGAAAACGTCGTTGAACGGCGAAGGAGATTTCTTTGCGCTTGCTTGTTATAGAGGATGACGATGAAGCCGCCGCCCATATGGTCCGCGGGCTGCGCGACGCCGGCCATGTCGTCGACCATGCCAGCGATGGCGCTGCGGGCCTCGCGATGGCGGAGGCGGGCGGCTACGACGCCTATGTGGTCGACCGCATGCTGCCGAAAAGGGACGGTTTGTCGCTCCTTGCTGAGCGCCGGGCGGCGGGCGATGAAACGCCGGCTCTGTTCCTGTCGGCCCTTGGGGAGGTGGATGACCGCGTTGAAGGGTTGAAGGCCGGCGGCGACGATTACCTGGTTAAGCCCTACGCCTTTTCTGAGCTGATCGCACGGATAGAGGCCCTCGGCCGCCGGCGGGCGCCGCAGGCGGCGGCGACGGCGTTGAAGGTGGGCGATCTGGAAATGGATCTCATCACCCGGGCGGTGCGCCGGGCGGGCCGCAGGATCGATCTGCAGCCGCGGGAGTTTCGTCTCCTGGAGTATCTCATGAAAAACGCCGGGCAGATTGTCACGCGCACCATGCTTCTGGAAAATGTCTGGGAGTATCATTTCGATCCGCAGACGAATGTCATTGACGTTCATATCTCGCGTCTGCGCGGCAAAATCGATAAAGACTTCGATACGTCTTTACTGAAAACCGTGCGCGGCGCCGGTTACAAATTGTCGGCCGATGGCTAAGCCGCCGCGATGACAGGCCTTTTCCGGACGACGACGTTTCGCCTGTCCCTGATTTACATGGGCTTGTTCAGCGCGGCGGCGGTGCTGCTGCTCGTCTTCATGTATTGGAGTACAGCCGGCTTCATGGCCCGGCAAACCGATGAGACGTTGCGTACGGATATTGACGGCCTGCAGGAGCAATATCGCCAAAGGGGGATGCCGGGTTTACTCCGCATTATCATTGAGCGTAGCGGCGAGGGGGACGACAGGCTGTATCTTTTGCTTGCGCCGGGCGGCGCCAAGGTTGCCGGTAATTTAAATACGATGCCCCGGGAAGCGCCGGCGATCGGCCCATGGTTCGACTTCATGTATGAGCGCCCGGTTGTCGATATGGATGGCGCGCCCACGGGTGAGACTGCGATCCGCGCCGCCCGGGGGTGGCGGGCGGAGTTACGCGGCGGGTACGCCCTATTGGTGGGCCGCGATGTCGATGCGCGCGTCAAGCTGCAAAATCGCATGCGCGCCGCCCTCGGCTGGGGCGGCGCGGCGACGATCCTTTTGGGCGTCGCCGGGGGCGTCGCCATGAGTCGCAACGTGATGCGCCGCATCGAGGCGGTGAACGCCGCCGCCCGGGATATTCGGAAGGGAGACCTGTCGCGCCGGGTCGCCCTCGACGGAGCGGGCGACGAACTTGATGGGCTCGCCGCCAATCTCAACGACATGCTGGACCAGACCGAACGGCTTATGGCCGGTTTGAAAAATGTCAGCGACAACATCGCCCATGATTTACGTTCGCCGTTAACGCGCCTGCGCAATCGTATAGAGGCGGTGTTGCGCGATGAGACGGACGATGAGGCATACCGGGCGGCGCTGGAAGAGACGATTGAAGAAGCAGATCGTTTGTTGTCCGTGTTCAATGCATTGTTATCGATCGCGCGCCTTGAGGCCGGCGCCGCAGCCAGGCGGTTCGAACAGGTCGACGCAACAGGTCTTTTGGAGGAAATCGCCGAGCTTTATGCGCCTGTGGCGCAGGAGGCAGGCCTCCATGTGTCGGTACGACCCTGCGCCAAACGGACCTGTTTTTTCGGCTCTCGGGCCCTTGCCGCTCAGGCCTTGAGCAATCTTATGGACAATGCTTTGAAATACGCCGGCGCCGGGCGTATCGCCCTTGCGGCGGACCGTGTCGCAGATTATGTCGAATTGTCCGTAACGGACGAAGGTCCTGGCGTCTTAGAAGCCGACCGGGCCCGCGTTCTGGAGCGTTTCGTTCGTCTGGAAGCGAGCCGCACCCAAGCGGGCAGCGGGCTCGGCCTGTCCATGGCGTCGGCGATCGCGCATCTCCATGAGGGTCGTTTTGAGTTACGTGACGGCGATCTTTCCGCGCCCCGTCGCGCTCCCGGCCTAAAGGCCGTATTGAGCCTTCCTGCATCCGCATGATCTCGTTTTGGGGCTGTTTGCTTCAAAAAACACCATTGGTCCCATAAAAGTCAGCAAAAATAAGGGATATTTGAAAAAAGACGCTTGCAAACCAGAGAAAATCAGGGTTTTGTCACCAAACGTCCGCATGCGGTGATGCATATATCTCAGTGCGCGCGGCGCGCCGTTTCGGCACATCCATCCATATAACGCCTATGTCTACGGGGTTTTAAAAATGAGCAAAGCTGAATTTATTGATAATGTCGCGTCTTCCGGCGACATGAGCCGCGCGGAAGCCAAGCGCGTCGTCGAACTGGTGTTCGGCGAAATCGAAAACGGTCTGAAAAAGTCCAAAAAAGAAGGCAAATATACGATCGGTACGTTTGGCACCTTTACGATCACAAAGCGTCCGGCGCGCAAGGGGCGCAACCCGCGCACGGGCGAGCCGATTAAAATCAAGGCGTCAAAAAGCCTGCGCTTCCGTCCGTCGTCCAATTTGAAAGACGCCGCCGGCTGCTAGTCTTTAATAGTACGTCAGCATTTGACCCGCCGCGCGAAAGAACTCGCACGGCGGGTTTTATTTTGAATATGCTGTAGGCTTCAATGTCTTGAAGAGACGATTGGATATGACATCCGAGGCTTTACAAAACCGCATAAAGACACGCCCTTTCGTCTTTGATACAGCGGCCGCCGCCCGCGCCTGGGAGCTTTTGGAGGCGGTCAAGCGCGATCTTGACGAGGATGCAATACGTCTTCTGACCGCGGTGTTTTCCGTTTCGCCGTATCTGGCGCGTTTATCAACGTTGGATCCGGAACGTTTGACCCGCCTTTTAACTGTGTCGCCGGATGCGTCCTTTACTCATATTTTGAAATCCGTCGAGGACGCTGCGCACGCTGCGGAAACACGGGATGCGCTGAAACACAGTCTGCGCAGGGCGAAGCAGGAAGCGGCTGTTTTGATTGCCCTTTGCGATATTGGCGGTGTTTGGGATTTGTCCCGCGTCACGCAGAGCCTTTCCGATTTCGCAGACGCGGCGATGGAGGCGGCCCTTGGCTGGTTGTGGCGCGACAGCGGTGAGGCCGGGCAAGTGAAGGGGGTGTTCGTCGTCGCCATGGGAAAGCTCGGCGCCGGCGAGCTGAATTATTCCAGCGATATTGATTTGATCGCGTTGTTCGACCCCGAAACGATGCCCGCCGGACGCGCCGATCCCAAAAAGCGTGCGATCAAGCTCACACAGGGGCTTGTCGATATTCTGCAAGACCAAACGACGCAGGGCTATGTCTTTCGCACCGATTTGCGGTTGCGGCCGGACCCTGGCAGCTCCGCCATCGTTGTTTCCGTTCAAGGCGCAGAACGATATTACGAGGCCCTCGGACAAAATTGGGAGCGCGCAGCTTTTATCAAGGCCCGGGTCGCGGCCGGCGATGCGGAGTTGGGGCAGGCGTTTTTGACGGGGCTGCAGCCTTTTATCTGGCGCAAACACCTTGACTATGCAGCTATTTCAGATATTCACGCCATAAAACGCCAAATACACGCAGGCGGACGATTTTCAGATTTTTCTATCGAAGGCTTTAACGTCAAACTCGGGCGGGGCGGTATTCGTGAAATAGAGTTTTTCGCCCAGACACAGCAACTGATTCTCGGCGGCCGCGCCCTTGAATTGCGGACAGCGGGCACACAGGCGGCGTTGGCGTGCCTGGCCGTCGGCGGTTTCGCCTCTGAAGCGGCCCGGGCCGACCTTTCGGCGGCCTATGTTTTCTTGCGAAATGTCGAGCATCGTTTGCAAATGATCGCTGACGAACAAACCCATAGTTTGCCGCAAACAGCCGACGATATCGATCGCGTCGCACGCTTCATGGGGTATGAAGAAACGCCCGATTTTCGCAAAGACTTATTGGCTCATGTGCAATCTGTACATGGACATTACACGGATCTGTTCGCGGAGGAGGAGCCTCTGTCGGGGGAAGAGGGAAGCCTTGTTTTCACCGGTGTTGAGGACGACCCCGATACGCTTGAGACCTTGCGGCGCGCGCGATTTCAAAGACCCGCCGATGCGGCGGCCCGCATCAGGGGATGGCATGCCGGGCGCGTGCGGGCCACGCGATCGGCGCGGGCGCGGCAGATTTTAACGCGTCTTATGCCCGCTATCGTAAAAAATATGTCCGAAGCGGACGACCCGGACACGGTCCTTGTACGGTTCGATACGTTTTTGCAAGGGCTCCCGGCGGGCGTGCAGGTGTTCTCGCTATTCTACGCCAAACCTGATTTGCTGTCGCTTTATGTTCGGCTTTTGGGGTTCGGCCCCCGGTTCGGACCGTATCTGGCGCAAAACCCCCATCTTCTGGACGCGATGCTCGATGCGTCTTTCTTCACGCCGCCGCCCGAGGCCCACGATCTTGATGCAGAGTTTCAAGACCTTCTGGAGGTATCTGGCGAACATGTGGAGGCTGCTCTTGATGCGGCGCGCATCTGGGGGCGGGAGGCGGCGTTTCGTGTGTCCGGCGCCCTTATCACCGGGCGTATCGACGTTACGGAGGCCGGCCGGGGGTTTTCCCGTCTCGCTGAAACCGTCGTGCGCGGCCTCGCCGGCCTCGCGGAGGGTGAAATGCGCAGGCGTCATGGGGGCTTGCCGGAGGGCGATTTCGCCATCCTGGCCCTTGGCCGGTTTGGCGGCGGGGAAATGACTGCGACGTCGGATCTCGATATTATGTGTGTCTACGATGCGCCGGAGGGGGCCGTCAGCGACGGAGAAAAGCCGTTGGACGCGCACAGCTATTACACCCGTCTTGTTCGTCGCCTTATCGCCGCTGTCGCCGCCCCGACGGCTGAAGGCGTCTTGTATGAGATTGACATGGCCTTGCGCCCATCCGGCGGGGCGGGGCCGATGGCCGTGCGCCTTGGCGCATTTCAAAAATACTATCGCGGCGAGGCGTGGGTCTGGGAGAAAATGGCGCTTACCCGCGCCCGCGTCATCTCAGGCGGAGCCGCGCTGCGCGGCCGTCTGGCCGATGACATCAAAGAGATTTTGACGGGGGTTCGGGACGCCGCCGAAACCCTTGGCGAGGTGCGGGCGATGCGGGCGCGAATCGCCGCAGCAAAACCCGCCAACGATCTTTGGGATGTGAAACTTGCGCCCGGGGGGCTTGTGGACATTGAGTTCATCGCCCAGGGCTTGCAGCTGGTGCACGCCGCCGCGCACCCCGGTTGCCTGAGCGCACGCACGCAAGATGCGTTGGCGGCCTTGGCTTCGGCGGGCGTTTTATCTGACGAGGATGCGAAATGCCTGAACGAGGCGGGACATTTTATGCAGACAGTGTTGCACTTCTCGCGCCTGGCTCAGGAAGGTCGATTTGACGCCGCCGCTGCGGGCGCGGCCTTCCGCCGGGCGTTGGCTTTTGCGGCTGGACGTGACGGCCCGGAGGCGCTAGAGGCGTCTTTGACGGCTGCGCAACTGGAGGTGTTGGAAATTTACCGGCGAATCGTCGATTCTTGATCCTGAAATAGGGCGTCAGTCGCCGCCATCTGCAATTGGTTTTAAGAGACTGAAAACCAACGTAAAACGTAAAGCGCGTTGAGCTGATTCGGTCCGTATAAAGGAAACCGCCCCGCCTGTGCCTGTGCAAAGCTATGACGTCTTGATTCTAAGCGATGATGCGCCCAGCCTCACGGCCGCGGCGTACTTTGCGAAGGCGGGCCTTTCGGTCGCGGTCTACTCCGTCTTCGGAGCGACGCCTGCGGCCGCTGATGAGACCGCGCTCCAGCCCGCTGTCCCGGCTGTCGTATGGCGTCATCTCAATCTGCAAGCCGCAGGGCTTGCTTTGACGCCCGTTGACGCGCGCGTCGTGCTGCAGCCTGAAGCTGCACCCTTGATGTTTTTTCGCACCGGACAGCATGGTTTGCCGTCGGTGTCGCCCGAGGATGCGTCGGTATGGCCTGACTTCGTCCGCGATGTTCGCCGGATCGGCGCCGATCTTATCGCCATGCGTGATGCCGAGACCGTGAAAGGGTCGGGCCGCCGGGGGATGGAGACGTCCTTATCGGTTTTGGAGGCTGAGGCGCCGCCGGCGCGTCTCCTGACGGCGGGGCGCTTTGGTTTAAAGTCGTCGGTTGAGGTGTTGTCGGACTATTTTTCATCGCGTGAAGGTCGTCTGGCGGCGGCGGCGCCGGCGTTGCTGGAGGCGATCGCCGGTCCTTATGCGGCGGGGACAGCCTTCGGCTTGCTGGGCGCCTATGGCGCCGACGCCTGGCCGGCCTTGCGCCTTGGCGACGGTCCTTCGGTGCGTGAGGTTTTGGCGCGCACGGCTGTCGCCGCTGGCGCTGTGATCGATCCTGAGATATTGGTCAAGGAGCTGACCTTCAAAGACAAACGCGTCCGGGGCGTTGTGACAGGACAGGGCGAGGAAATTCGCGCCAAAGCTGTGGTTGTCAATGCGCCTGAGGCCGGCCGAGCGCCGATTGACATGATTATTGAAATGTCTGAAGACGCCGTCTTTGCTGAAGCGTCCCCCAGCACTTCCATCTATTATACCGTAGACGGATTCGGTCGTGCAGAGCAAGCTTTTGACGATGTCGTGTATGGTCGTGTTCCGAAGACCCCTGTGGCCGCTTTCGCCTCTAGTGCGAACCGCCAAAGCGCCGGTGCGCGGCAAAACCGCATGCTTTCCGTGAGGGTGCAGGCCTGTCCGTTGCGATTGAAAGACAAAAACAGCGCAGCGCGGCCCTGGACGAAAGAAGATGGCGAAGCTCTCGCCGCGCAAATCGTCGATAAACTTTCATCTTACGCCCCGGATATAGGCGACAAGATTTTAAAGGCTGATGTTTATCCGCACCCGGCTGCGATGCAATCCGACGCCATGCGCCTGCAGGCGGCGGACATGCTGCGCAACCTCGCTGACTCGCTTGACCCTCCGGGGGAGCGGTTGTTCTTTCTGCGCGACGCCCGGCTTGACGGCGGGCCGGTCGGCGCGGCGGCGGTGGCCGCGCGGCGCATCTTGCGGACTGTTTTTAAAAAGGGTGATGCGTGAGCGCTGAGAACGAACATCAACGCGGACGGATTGAGGGCGGGTTTGACGCCGTCATTATCGGCGCCACAGTCGAAGGGCTCGCCGCTGCGACATGTTTGGCGAAAAACGGTTTTAAAACTGTGCTCATAGAAGCGGCCGCCGATGTTGGCGGTCCGGCGGCGACGCGCGGTTTCGCCGAGGGGTGCAAAGTTTCTGACGAAGCTCATCTCGTTAATGCTCTTGATCGTGACCTTGTGCGGGAAATTGATCTTTATCGCCACGGTCTGACCTACTCGGAGCGGCGTATACAAACGGTGTATTTGAGCGATCGGGATGAGCCTGTTGTTCTTGACGGGGATCTTGCACGCGCGCGAGAGACGCTGGGGCCCCGTGTCGGCGATGACGCCGCAGCTTTTGAGGCGTTTTTTAAAATCTATGGCGATCTTGCCGAAACGCTGTCCGGCGCGTTTGTGAAAGGGTTGACGGCGGCGGACGGAACGGCCCTCGCCAAAGCGCTGACGCGGTTGCAAAAGGATGTGTCGGAAGAGGGGTATGCGCTGTTGAAGCGCGCTTGTGTCGCATCGACGCGCGCCGCACTCGATCCGGCGTTTGACAGCGCATTGTTAAAGGGCGGACTTGCGTTCGATGCGGCGTTCGGCGGCGCCGCCGCACCAAGCGCGCAGTATGGGTTTTTAAATCTTCTACGCCGTTGGGCGGGGGAGAGCGCCGGCATCCATGCGGCCTACGCTCATCCCAAGGGCGGGATGGGCGCCCTTGCGGACGCGCTGCGCCGGGCCGCGCAGTCGGCCAAGGTCGACATCCGGACCAATACGGCTGCAAAGAGCATATTGTTGGAATGGGATGCGGCCGCAGGCGTTGCTCTTGAAAACGGCGGACAGATTCGCGCCGAAACGGTCATTTCGGCGTTGGACGCTGAAACCACTTATTTGAAACTTATCGGCCCCGCCGCGCTTGATATGGAGGCCCAGGCCGACATCGCCCGTTCGCCCTCAAACTTGATTTTAGCCAAGGCGCACATGGCCCTCGCCAAACCGCCGGCGCTGCCCAAGCTCAGCGCCGAAGCGTTGCGGGGGCGCTTTGTTATTTGTCCGTCTATAGATTACTTGGAAGAGGCGTTCCGATACGCAAAATTCGGTCGCGTGCCTCCTAAACTTGCAATGGAGTTCATCATCCCCACGGTGCATGACGAAACCCTCGCGGAGGGGGGCAAGTGCGTTTTGTCGGCCTGGATCCATCCGGCGCCGGCGCGCTTGCACAACGACGCTGATACGGCCGCCTTGAAAGGGGAGCTTTTGGACAAAGCGATCGCTACGCTTGAAGCTTATGCGCCGGGGTTTCGCAAATCTGTGTTAGAGGCGGAGATTCGTCTGCCGGAGGACTATGCTGCAGCCTACGGTATGAACGCCAGCATTTGGGCCGCTCGCGCGCCTCTTCTCGATCAATGGCTGCGCACCGGCGTTTTGCAGCGCGGCGACCGCGTGGATGGATTATTTTTCTGCGGGCCCGAAGCTGTGATCGGCGGCGGGGTCAGCGGCGGCGCCGGCCGCCGGGCCGCCGGCCTTGCCGTACGCCGGGCCAAATCAAGGAGCAGTTTCCTATGATTCCCGCCGGCGCGTGTTTTGACAATGCATCGCCCATGCCGACGGCGGCGTTCCGTGCAGCCGCTTCCTCGTCTTTTGCGAACCGTTGGGCGTCCGTATCCGGATGGACGAGCGCGTTGTCTTACGGTGATGTCGCCGCCGAGTACGATGCCTTGTCTCGGAGCGCGGGCCTTGTCGATCTTGGTTGTTTCGCGCGGCTTCGGGTTTGGGGACCCGATGCCGCCGCGTTTTTGGAACGTTTGACGACAACCTCGGCCGCGCGTTTAACGCCCGGCATGGGCGTTCCCGGCCTTATATGCGATGAAGACGGTCGCGTTGTGGACACGGTGAGCGTGCGCCGACTTGAGGATGATGCTTTTCTGCTGACAATGACCGCGCCCAGGGCGCGGCGTCTCGGCCTCAGCGCCAGAGGCTTCAACGTATCCTATGACGATGTAACGGCGTCGGCCGGCGCCCTCGGCGTGTTCGGTCCGAAGGCGTCTGAAGTGCTGTCGGAGGCGGGCTTTGGCGCGCCGGACCCGGTGCGGGGCGTACAGAAAACCGTCCGCGGCGTGAATGTCGCCGTATCTCCCGATGCCCTTGGGCCGGTGAAAGGCTGGTCGTTGATTTTCGCCGGTGAAGAAACCCTGGCGATTTGGGATCGTCTGACAAGCCGAGGTCTGCTCCCTGTCGGTCTTGACGCTGTGGATGCTTTGCGCCTTGAAGCGGGCGCGCCGCGTCTCGGCGCTGATTTCGTCGGTGCGGACGACGCCGTCAGATATGAAGACGCCCGCACGCCTTTTGAGGTGCGCCTCGGCGCCCTTGCGCCTTTGGAAGCGTCCTGGTTCAACGGGCGCGGCGCGGTGCGGGCCCGGGCGGCGCAGCCGCGGCGACGGGCGCTTTTGCCTTTAAAAGTCAGCGGCGCAGAGCCTGTCGACGGCGGTCCGGTGTTCGCCGAGGCGCGGATCATCGGCGTCGTTGCGTCGTCGGCCTACTCCCCGCGATTTCGGTGCGTGCTGGCTCTTGCCGATATCGATGCCGGTTTCGCTGAGCGCCGCCGTTTCGAAGTCGGTGCGCCTAAGGCCCGCACAGGCGCGCGCATCGCCGCCGAACAGTATGACCCGGCGTCGGAGGACGAAGACAACGCTTAAAGCGTCTCCTGTTCAATCGAAATCAGGCAGACGCTTTAAGTCTTTGTTTTTTCGCATTTCCGGACGGCGTTTGGTTTCGGACGCATATTTTTGCGACGGATTTGGACGCGCCAGAGCGTTTATCTTGTATCGCCCGCCCGATAGGCGGCTGGTGTTCCAAAGATGACGAAAACTGGAGATCCTTATTATGACATCCAACACGTTAAAAGGCGTAAGCTTGTGCACGACCCTGGTCGCCGCGATGGCGCTGGCGTCCGCCGCGCAAGCGAAACCCCCGCGGCCGGCGCCGGAAGAGATATTTGCAAAGCTTGACGCCGACGGCGACGGCGCCGTTACGCAAATCGAACTGGAGGCGGCCAAGGCTGAACGGTTCGCGCGCGCGGACGCCAACGGCGATGGCTTGTTAAGCCAGGAAGAGGCGGCGGCCGCGAAAGAGGCGCGCAGATCTGAGATGCGAGACGCCATATGGTCTCGTCAGGACGCCAATGGCGACGGTTTTTTGTCCCTTGACGAAATGGGCGACGGCGAATCGCGCATGATGAAACGCGCTGATGCTGATGGCGATGGCGCTATGACGTTAGAAGAGCTGAAGGCCGCGGGGCCGAGAGGCAAGCGCCAGTAGCGCGCAGACGCCTTTGCGAAGCGGTCAAACAATGGCGGCGCATTGCATTGCGCCGCCCCAAAGGGGTGAGAAACGGCGACGCATGCGCAGTGCGAGTGGTATGGCGGCCGTGGAAGAGCAGACGCATTCCGCAGCCGCGCCGGACGTTAAGGATCCCGACGGCGCGTTGGTCGCCCGTATCGGCGCCGGCGACCGTGCGGCGGCGGCGGAGCTTGTGAACAAACATGCGCCGCGAATGATCCGCCTGGCTTACCGCATGCTGAACGATTCTCATGCCGCTGAAGATGTCGCTCAAGAAGTGTTTTTGCGGGTCTGGAAAGCCGCTCCGGACTGGGTTCCGGGAGAGGCGAAGTTTCAAACCTGGATGCACCGGGTTGCGATCAATCTGTGTTACGACCGTTTGCGTAAAAAACGCGAGACATTGACGGAAACGCTGCCGGAGCGGCCGGACGAGGCGGACGGGCCGGCGGATGCGCTTCAAAAATCGCAAACAGGCGCCATTGTCCAGGAGGCCGTCGCGAAATTGCCGGAGCGCCAGCGCGTCGCCATTACGCTCTGTCATTACCAGGAGCTTTCGAACATTGAGGCGGCGGAGATTATGGGGGTCAGCGTTGAAGCGTTGGAATCGCTTTTGGCGCGGGGACGGCGGGGGCTGCGGGCCGCGCTTGAAGGGTTAAAGCCTGATTTGTTAGGAGACGGTCATGGGTGAAGACAAAGATACGACATTTGGCGGGCGGATCAGTGCGGAGCGTCTGCAGGCGCTGATCGCGGCTTACGGCGCCGATCCGAAGCGGTGGCCCGAGGCGGATCGCACTCTCGCCCTGGACGCCATGCAGCGGGAAGGCGCTGCGCCGGAGATCGCCGCGCGCCTTGCGGAGGAACAGGCCCTTGACCGCCTGTTGGATTCAGCGCCGGCGCCGTCCATGAGCGATGCATTCGCCGCCCGTCTTATCGCCGCTGCGCCCGTTGCGGAGGTTCCCTCGGCGGCGCACGACATATCCTGGGCCTCCACCGCGAAGCCGGACCGCAGATCCATCGTCGGTGTGCTCGTTGCGTTTATGCGGCCGGCGCGGCTTGTTCCTGCTGCGGCGCTTGGCGTTGCTGCGGTGCTTGGCGTTGTCGCCGGCGCCGGCGGCGCGTTTGTGGTCGAACCTTTGTCCCCGGAGGCGGAGCTTGCAGCCCTCGCCAGTGAAGCGCCGGGCTATGAATGGACCTATGAGGAGACTTCCTGATGGCTGTTCGCGATATCGTTCTCATCGTTTCGTTAATCGCCAATGTATTCGTTATTGGCTTTGTCGTCGGCGGCAAGACGGCGGGTCTGAAAGTCGTGCATCCTTCAAGCATTGAACAGGCGGCGGACAGACAGGTCGCGCCGCAACACCCTTTGCCCATCGATCCGCGCAGGGCGCTGCGCTTTTTCGACGAAGAGCGCCGTATCGAGTTGCGCGCCGGGATCAGCGCCGATATTCGCACTTTACGCCCCAAAGCGGCGGCGGCGGTGCGGGCGCGCGCCAGGGTTTTGGAAACGCTTTCTGCAGAGCCTTTTGATCGGGGCGCCGCCGATGAGGCCGTTCAGGCGCTCGCCGATGCAGAGCGCGCGCTCACCGAAGCGACCCAGACGGCGTTTTTGAATTTTTACGGGTCCCTGACGCCGGAGGAACAAGCGATTTTGCGGGAGGTCATCAAAAACCGGGTGAAGGAGCAATTCATGAACCGTCGCCGCGGCGGCGGTCGCGACCGTTCTGGACCGCCCCCGCCCCCGCCCCCGCCGTCGGCGCAGTAAAGAAAGAAATGCGCTTTAAGGCTTCGTGGAAAATTGAAATTATTCCGTCATCCCGGACGCCGTCTGAGGCATGCTCGAACTGATCCAGATCCGCCAGGATTTGGGGTGCAAACTGAGCGACCCGGCCTTATTGAGACAGATCTCGGATCGCTCAGTTTATCAACGAAATCAAAGATTTTGGACAAACCAGCGTCCGGGATGACCGGAAACAAGGCCTAAAGCGTCTCCTGTTCAATTGATGGTGTGGATGGCTCCTGCTCCCGGCGTCGCATTGCGCCATAGTTGGGTGTCATTGTCCCGAGCAAAAGGAGCCATCCATGTCAGAGCTTAGCACAGTCGGCGTTGATCTCGCCAAGAATGTCATTCAAATCCACGGTGTTGATGAAGGCGGTAAGGCCGTGGCGCGTCGTCAGCTCCGGCGCGGCCAATTTCTTGCATTTTTCGAGGGACGACCTCGTTGTCTGATCGGCATGGAGGCTT
>JBCDBL010000086.1:0-18798 GCA_039183635.1 Pseudomonadota bacterium | reverse complement strand
TCGTAATCTAAACTTAGAAATAATATTCTTATATTGGGAAAATGCTTTTTGGCATAGAAATTGTAATTATCACAATTTAATTACAAGCTTTTCTTGTCCGCCCGTTTCGGTTATGCGGGACCTAATATCGTTCAAGTTGTGTACTCGTTGTAGGGGGAGTAGCGTGAAACTTTTCGGTCATCATGTTCGCAGCACGACAATGCTGATGAGCTTGCTGGAAAGCGCCATTTTCATTTTGGCGTTCCTCGCGGCCCATAGAACGTTGAATGACGCTCCATACTTCGACCCTGCGGCCGGTGGAGCGTTTTCGGATTTCCTTGCATTTGCGATTTTGCCGGCTGCGGTGCTGTATGTAATTTTTTGCGCCTTTGGCGCGTATCGTCCGGACGCGCAAAGCGCCATACAAGTGATGGCCCAGAGGCTTTTGATCGGCGGCGTCGCCGGCGGTCTTGTCATTCTTGTTGTTTTCGCGATCTTCTTTCCGGCTGCGACGGTGCCAACGACAGTTTCACTGGCCGTCGGCGGGGCTGTGGCCATTACGCTGCTTTTGCGCATAGGCGTTCGCGGGGCTGCATTGGAGGCTATAAAGCCGCGTGTTTTGGTCTTGGGCGTCGGTAAATGCGCTGAGAATATTCGCGCCTTGTGCAAAACGAAAGGCAGCTCGCGCATTGTCACGTTCGTGGAGCCGCAAGCCCAAACGTCCAGCAACGCTGTCGTACCCGAAGACTGCCGGTCGCCCATGCCGGACTCATTGGCCGAATATGCTCAAAAACTGGGCGTTAGCGAGATTGTCGTTGCGCTCGACAATCGGCGCGGCGCATTCCCGGCGGGTGATCTTATCGATTGTCGGATGCGCGGCGTTCAGGTGGTCGACGCATCGTCTTATATCGAAAAAGAAATCGGTCAGGTCGATCTCGATAACCTTTACCCCAGCTGGTTGATCTTCTCATCAGGTTTCCGCCGATCCTATTTTGACGCGCCGGCAAAGCGCTTGATCGATATAGTATGCAGCCTCGGACTGCTTGTTTTGCTTGCGCCTGTCCTGCTTGTGACGGCGATCGCCATTATGCTCGACAGCCCCGGCGGCGTGTTTTATCGCCAGGAACGCGTCGGTCTCAACGGCAAGCCGTTTTTTGTCTTGAAATTTCGCAGTATGCGGAATGATGCAGAGGTCGGGGGCGCAAAATGGGCGGCCAAGAACGACCCCCGCGTAACCCGGGTCGGCGCTTTCATCCGCAAAACCCGAATTGATGAAATTCCCCAGACAATAAATGTTTTGAAGGGGCAAATGAGTTTTGTCGGGCCGCGTCCGGAGCGACAGGTTTTCGTCAATGAGCTGTCAGAAGTTATTCCGTACTATAATGAACGCCATCGGGTAAAGCCTGGAATCACCGGTTGGGCGCAGATTAATTACCCTTACGGCGCGTCGATTGAAGATTCGAAAGAAAAATTGAAGTACGACCTTTATTATATGAAGAATTACAGCATCTTTTTGGACCTTGTGATCGTCGTGCAAACGGTTCGGACGATCTTGTTCGCAGAGGGCGGCCGCTAGGCTTGGTCCGTGCCGACGCGTCTGCCGCGCGGCGATCATGCGATCTGAGCGGAAAGGCGTTTTGATTGGCGATTGAAACCGCAAGCTATAGTGCGGCGCTTGCAGCGTACATATTGATTTTGGCGGTTGCGCTGCGTGGCTTGAGAAGCGCGAGCGGCGGGGTTGCGTTTGCGGCGGCCGGTGTTTTTGGCGCAGTATGGGCCGCGGCGGGACTTGCGCAATTACATCTGGCCGCTGCGCCGCTCAATTTATTTTTCATCGCCGAGGTGCTTCGCGCAACGGGGTGGATATGGGCTTTGCTCTGCCTCCTGACCTTTATGGAGCGTGGCGTTGCGCGTCTATTTGATCTTGCGCATCCGCTGTATCGCATCGCATTCGCTTTATTTGTAATCAATCTCGCAGTCGCCTGGTTCGAAACCGAGGAGGGCGGCTACGGTTTGCTGGCCCGCCTCAGTTACACCGTCTTCGGATTGCTTGTGATAGAGAACGCTTTTCGCGCCACAATGGATCGTCGCGCCTGGGCTGCGAAGCATATGCTGATCGGCCTTAGCGCAATATTCGTGTTCGACTTTTTTCTCTACTCCGAAGCGTTGCTTCTGAAACAGGTTCTCGACTTGACCGCAACGGTTCGCCCTTTCGTCGACGCCCTGGCGGCGCCCTTGATCGCCTTGTCTTTGTTCCGGCTCGCCAAAACGGATTTAGAGGTCGGCGTTTCTCGCCGAGTGGTCTTCAACAGCGCCGTTTTGCTCGCCAGCGGTATTTATCTGACCGGCGTTGCGGCCGCGGGGTTCCTGTTGCGCCAATTGGGGTTGGCGTGGGGGCCGGTGCTGCAGATCGTCTTTATGATCGCCGCAGTGCTTTGTCTTGTCACTGCGATGTCCTCGGCGGAGTTGCGGGCGCGGCTCCGGCGTTTCGTGACCCAGAACTTTTTCCGTTTGTCCTACGACTATCGGGAGGAGTGGATCCGCTTCGCTGAGACCATGGGCGGCGCCGACATCGCAGGAGACGGGGACGCTGCTGCTGCGCCCGACCGCCTGGATCTGCACAGACGCGCCATAAAGGCGACGGCGGACCTTTTGGATTGCAGCGCCGGCGCTCTGTATCTCAGGGGGCGTACAGATGACTTCGCCTTGGCCGCCACATGGCACTGGGGCGCTGCAGAGGGGCAGGAGACATTGCCTTCCGCCTGTGTAAAACCGTTGCGCGACGGTGAGGATATAGTTGACTATGCCGAAGATCGCGAGCGCGGCGCGGCCCGTCCATTTGAGCCGACGGCGGCGCTGGCCAAAGCGCGTCTAGCGCTCGCCTTGCGCGCCCGGGGCCGTTTGCTCGGCGTTCTTATCGTCGCCGATCAGCGCGCTGCGCGCCCGTTGGGGTGGGAGGATCGCGACTTGTTGAAGATTTTCTCCCGCGAGATCGGCAGTTATATCGGCGAAGAGCAGGTGGCGCGGGCCCTGTCGCAAGCACAGAGGTTTGAGCGGATGGGGAAGAATTTCTCCTTTGTCGCCCACGATCTTAAAAACATCGTCAGCCAATTGTCCCTTATCGTGCAGCAAACCAAGCGGCACGGGGAGAACCCCGAGTTTCAAAAAGACGCTCTGGTGACCGTCGGGGAGGCGACCGAAAAGATGCAGGCGCTCCTCATGCGCCTCAGCGCCATCAAACAAGGCGCGCCGGAGGGCGTTGAGACCATCGATGCGGCGGCGATATTGCGCGACGTCGCCCGGCGCAAGGGCGCCGATGTGGGACGCGTTCATCTCGGCGCCGCGCCGGATCGGGTTCTTGTGGACGCCGATCCGATCAGTTTCGCCAGTATTTTGGAAAACCTCTTGCAAAACGCCTTGGATGCAGTCGGCGAGACGCCGGGTGCGCGGGTGGAGGCGTCCTGTATTGCGACGGAGGAAAGTTGCGAGATTTTGATTGAAGACAATGGTCCGGGTATGACGAAGGCGTTCATCGAGGATCATTTGTTTCAGCCTTTTGCATCCACCAAGGAAAGCGGCTTCGGTCTCGGCATGTATCAATGCCGCGAATGGCTGGAAAGCTGGGGTGGAAGCCTTGCTATCGACAGCGCGCCCGAAGAAGGCGCGCGTGTTGCAATAAAGCTACCGGCGACGCGCAAAGCGGCGACGGCGGCGTAAGAATGGGACGTCTTAGGAAGCGTTATGGAGAAATTGCTGATCATTGACGACGATCCGGGGATCGTACGCAGCCTGAAGTGGGCGTTCGATGACTATGACGTTGTTGCGGCGGAAGATCGGCCGAGCGGCGTCGCGGCGTTTGAGCGCCATAAGCCGAAGGTGGTCACCCTCGATCTCGGATTGCCGCCGGCTGTGGACGATGCGACCGAGGGGCTTGCGACCCTTGCTGAGATCTTGAAAATCGAACCGGCGACCAAGGTGATCGTCGTTTCCGGCAACGAGGACAGGACAAACGCCGTAAAGGCTGTGGCGAACGGCGCCTATGACTTTTACGGCAAGCCCATCGACGCTGAAGTGCTTGGCCTCATCGTCCGACGCGCGTTTCACGTCCATCAACTCGAACAGGAAAACCGCGCGCTTCAGGCCCAGAACCGCAACGGCGTCCATGGTCTAATGACTGCTGACGATAGCATGTTGCGGGTGGTCAAGCTTATTGAAAAGGTCGCGCCGTCGAGTGCGAACGTGCTTATTCTCGGCGAAAGCGGAACGGGCAAAGAACTCGTGGCCCGCGCGCTGCACAATTTGAGCGATCGCGGCGAGGGACGGTTCATCGCCATCAACTGCGCCGCCATCCCCGAAAACCTCTTGGAAAGCGAACTGTTCGGATATGAGAAAGGCGCCTTTACGGGCGCTGCGAAGCAGACGATCGGCAAGATCGAGCTTGCCCATAAAGGCACGCTTTTCCTTGATGAAATCGGCGATATGCCGATGGCGCTGCAGGCCAAATTGCTGCGATTTATTCAAGAGCGCCAGATTGAGCGGGTTGGCGGACGGCAAACCATCGACGTGGATACGCGCATCGTCAGCGCCACTCACAGAAACCTGCAAAGCTTTATTGAGGACGGCGCTTTCCGGGAAGATTTGTTTTATCGCATCGGGGAGATTAGCATCGACGTACCGCCGCTTCGCGAACGGGGCGCCGATGTCGTGCTTCTCGGCAAGCATTTTATAGACAAATACGCCCGTGAGAACAAAGTTGGGCCTCTGCAATTGGCCGATGGCGCTGAAGCGGCGCTGTTGCGCCATGTTTGGCGCGGCAACGTGCGGGAACTTGAAAACTGCGTCAAACGCGCTGTGATCCTTGCAAACGGCCCTTCGATTTCGGCTGAAGAGCTTGGTATCGGCGCAGCGACGGAAGGGGCGTCCGCGCCAGCGGTTCCTAAAACCATTAAGGACGCCCGTCATGAGGCTGAGCGTTCAGCGCTTCAGGCGGCGATGGAAAAGGCGGAAGGCAATTTATCCGCCGCCGCCAAAGTGTTGGGTGTCAGCCGTCCGACTTTGTACAATTTGCTGAAACAACACGATATTTGAGACGGGTCAGGGAAAGATGTTTAACCATTATTTAAAGCCGTGGTATTTTAAAGCCTTAGGGGCGAAAACCGTATCCGAACAGGCCCGTGCGCGCGTGGCGCCGGCAAGGGGAGAGAAAATGAAACGCAATGCTTTAAAAATAACGCTTCTGTCCGGTCTGTGCGGCCTGGCGATGTTCGCGGCCAGCGGCGAGGCGTTCGCCGTATCCAAAAAGTCAGAGCGGTTGTTCGAACAGGGTCGGGAAAACATCGCCGAGGGCGAGGTGCGCGCCGGCGTCATACGGTTGCGCAATGCGATTAAGGAAGACCCTGAAAACATGCCGGCGCGTTTGCTGCTGGGCCAGACTCTGCTCCAAACAGGCGATTTTGCGGGCGCTGCTAAAGAGATAGGCGTCGCCCTTGAAGCGGACCCCGAGAATGACGGCCTCCAGGTTCTCATGTCCCAGGCTCTGTTCGCGCTTCAAAGATACGATGAGGCGATTGGGGTGCTGACAAAAGGGGGCGCGGATGGGCAAACCCGTCGCTCAAAAGCGCTTTTGCGCGCCCAGCTTAATTTGGCTGTTAGCAATATCGACGCGGCGGAGGCTGAAATCGCCTCTGTGCTGGCTGAGGAGCCTGTGAACACCCAGGCGAATTTCTTGGCCGCGCAGATCAACAACCAAAAGAAAAATTACCTTAAAGCGCAGGCGAACCTCGACACTATTATTCAAAATGATCTCAACTTCGCCGAGGCCTGGATTTTAAAGGCCCAAATCGCTTTACAAGGTCGTGACTATGCCGTCGCTTCCGAAAGCATCAACAAGGCTAAGGAGATCCGCCCGGACGATCTGAGTATTGATTTTCTTAAGGCTGAAGTTTTTATTCGGGATACCAAGTATGAAGATGCACAGGCCGTTCTCGATGAATTGAAGATTAAGGCCAAAGAAGATCGCCGTATCGCGTATCTCCAAACGCTTCTATATTCCGCACAAGGCGATTTTGATCGCGCAGACCGGTATTTGGTGCAGGTCTCCGATACGATCGGCGATTCTGCGCCTGGCGCCCTTTTGATCGGACTGGTAAAATTCCGTACGGATCAATACGCGCAAGCGCAAGAAGCGCTCCAGGATTATCTGCAGTTCGACCCTGAAAACGCCGCCGGCGTACAATTGCTCGCCGCTGTGAAAATTCGCGCCGGCGATCCGCAAGGCGCGATTGAAATTCTCGATCGGGCGCTGCGCAAAAACCCGGATCAGGTTGCGATGCTCGAGCTGAAGGCGAGCGCGCAGACGCGCCTCGGCGATTTCGACGGGTCTGTTGAGACGTATCAAAAGATTTCGGAAATTGGAGGCGGTCAGGCCCGGGGCGCGCAATCGATTTTGTCCGTGATCGGCGTGGATGGGTCCAACGATGCGGAACTGCTTAATGTTGATCCTCAAAAAGAGGCTGTCATCCGCATTTTGGATTTCGTGCGGAACGGTCAGCTCGACGAAGCGCTGACGGAGGCGAACGCGCTTGTCGAAGCCGATCCTGAGGGGCAATTGTCCTTGAACCTCCTGGGCTCTGTGCTGATCGTCCGGGAGGAGGAGGCCGAGGCGCGCGCCGTCCTGGAAAAGGCCCTGGCGCTTGAGCCTTCATCCGTCAGCGCCATGCGCAATCTTGATCGTTTGGACGTTCGCGCCGGAGAGCTAGAGCCCATTGGCGCGCGCATGGAAGCGGCGCTGAAAGTCGATCCGGCCAATGAAACGCTTGTTCTGCGTTATGCGGCCTTCCTTCTGCAATCGGAAAAGGCGGATGAGGCTTTAGCGTTTCTGGAGGAAAAAGCAGACATCTTGAAAACGTCTTTGGGCGTACGCGGAATTTTGGCGCAACAGTACGCCGCCAGAGGCGATAAGTTGCGTCTTAACGATGTCGGCCGCTCGATGATGGCTTTGGGCGGCGAAGGTGATGTCATGGCGTTGATGGCGGCCGGCGCGACCTATGAGGCGGCTGAAAACACTGTTGAGGCCATTAACGCCTATGAAGCTGCGGTCGCCGCTGAACCCCGGGATGCCGGGGCGTTGTTGTCGCTTGTGCGTGTCCTCGATCAGTCCGGCCGACGGGACGAGGCCATTCAACGTTTAAGAACGGCGTCTGAAAGCGGCCTTGCCACCGGCGATGCGAACCGTGTTTTGATCACCTATTTGGTTGACGCCGAACGTGAAAGCGAAGCGATCGCCGTTGCTGAACGGGTGCTGTCGTCCGATCGGGACACTGGCGCGCGTTTACGCGCGCTCATTTACGAACGCTCCGGCGCTCCTGAAGACGCTATCGCATACCTTGAGAAAATGCAGGCCGAAACGCCGTCCTCTGCATTAGCGGAGAGCCTTTATGTCATCCGCCGGCGCAATGGCGATGGCGACAGCGCCGTTAAGGGGTTGGAGAGCTGGACGGCGCAAAACCCCACGGACGCTTCTGCGAAAGTGTATCTTGGGACGGAATACATACAACGCGACGACTATGTGGAGGCCGAGCGGACCTTATCGGCGGCTTTGGCGTTGATGCCCAACAACTGGGTGCTCCAGAACAACCTGGCCTGGGTGCGCTATGAAATGGGCAAAAAGACAGGCGCCTTGGAACTTGCCCGTCGCGCCCAAAGACAGGCGCCCTTCGTCGCCGATGTGAACGACACGCTCGGTTGGATGCTTGTGGAGGAGGGCGCCGTAGAGGAGGGCCTTGGCTATTTGCGGGAGGCTGGCCGTTACGCGCCAGATAATGGGACAATACAATTCCATCTGGCCTATGCGCTGGACAAACAGGGACAAAAAGACGAGGCCAAGGTCATTTTGCAGCGCATTTCCGATAAAAATCTCGAGTTCGACAAACGCGCTGATGCGGATGATTTACTAAAGCGTCTCAATTAGGGAATCGCTCCATTCCGGCTCTCCTTTTAGGAGAGACGAATTTGGAGTGCGACATGATTGCGGCGTTGCGTTGCGGGATTGGATCGCGTAGAGCTCTGGCGGCGGCGCAACCTTGCGATGTATTGCTTATTGCGCTGTTTCCAGGGCTTGGAACGTAACGTTAAGGGGAGAAACGCAATGTCGTTCGCCGCTCGTTTAATGAAATTTGGTATGGCTGCTGTTGCGGCGTTATCTTTGGCCGGTTGCGGCCTTGGGTTTACAAAAACGGCGACGCTGCCGCCTGCGCCCCAAACCTCTGAAGAGGCCGCCGCCTTGGCGCCGATCTACGTTATCGGCCCTGGGGACACCCTTGAGATTCATGTGTGGCGCTCAGACGACCTGTCAACGGCGGTTCCGGTGCGCCCGGACGGTCGTATTTCCGCCCCATTGGTGGGAGAGATTATGGCCGCCGGGAAGACGCCTTCCGATCTGGCGCAGATTTTGAAAGAACAGTTTCGCACCTATGTTCAAAACCCTGAAGTGACGGTCATGGTGAAGAGTTTCTCTTCCACATTCGACCAACAGATACGGGTTTTGGGACAGGCGCAGCAGCCGGTGGCTCTGCCGTATCAAGCTGGCATGACGGTTCTGGACGTCATGGTGCGGGTAGGCGGTCTGACGGAATACGCAGCCGGGAACAGAGCTGTTCTCACCCGCGGCAAAGGAACGGATCGGAAAAGCTATAAGGTCCGTCTCGACGACTTGATTAAGAACGGCGATATCACGGCGAACGTCGCCGTACTGCCGGGAGACGTGCTCTTGATCCCCGAGAGCCTGTTTTAGGAGAGGCCCAGCGTTAAGGGCCGCAGGACATTATGAACGCGACGCCCACTTTCGCAGACCTGCCGCCGCTCATTCGGGAGTATGTATTCGGCTTTTGGCGCCGCCGTTGGCTAATCCTCGGCGTTGCCTGGCTCGTCGCGCTCGTGGGGTGGTCGGTCGTCTTTACGATGCCCAATCAATATGAAGCCAGCGCGCGGGTTTTCGTCGACGACACCTCTATCCTCGACGATGTTCTAAGGGGCACCGTCGCGGAGCGCGATGTTGGCCAAATCGTCAATAATAAGTTGCGGGCGCTTTTAAGACGATCCAATGTCGAACAGGTGATTTTGAACGCCGATCTTGAATATGACGATTCCGAGGTCGCGCGCGATTCGTTGATCAGAAATCTTCAGCAAAGTTTGAAGATCCGTAAAGAAGGCGGCGGGTTCATCACCTTCAGTTATCAGAGCACAAACGCTCTCAAGGCGCAGCGTGTGGTTACGGAGCTTGTCAATCTTTTCGTAGAAGAGAATCTCGACAGCACCCAGCGCGACACTGAAGGAACGATTTCGTTCCTGTCCCGCCGGATCGAGGATTACGAAAATCAGATTGAAGACAAAGAAAAAGAACTCGCCGAGTTCCGCCGTCTATATTCAGATGAATTGGAAGGGTTCGAACGCAACCAGCGCGTACTGGAGGGGTCCGAAGGAATAACAAACAGGCTTGAGCAGCAGTTAGACTCTGCGATCTGGAGCCGCAATCAACTCCAGCGCCGCCTGGCGGAGACTCAAGAATTTACGCTGTCGGATGCTGCTGAAGAAACCATTGAACGCCTCACCCAGAGCCTGGAACAGTTGACGATCGTGTATACGGATGAACATCCGGACGTCATGGCTATTAAGCGACAGATCGAGCAATGGGAGCGGCGGCGCGACAAGATCGCAAATGACGGTAAAGAGAAAAATCCTGTTTACGATCAATTGAAGCTGGCCCTGGAGCAAGCCGATCGCGTCATCAATGAGCTGGAATATCGCATTGAACAAGAAGCCGAGAAATTTGAACGCATCTCCTTAGCATTGTCGAAGACGCCTGAAGCCCAGGCGCAAATCAATCGTCTCTTACGCGACTATGAAGTTTTGCAAAAAAACCACGCATCCCTTGTCGACCGACGGGGCACTGCGATCCTCACCGAAAAGGTGGATGCTGAATCCGACAAGGTGGAATACCGCATCATCGAACCGCCCTTTGTGCCGGCCTCGCCGAGCGGCCCGGCCCGGGGCATGTTGAGCCTCGTCGTTCTGGTCGGCGCGCTCGGCGCCGGCGGTGCGGTCGCATTCCTCCTGATGCAGATCGACGGTACGTTCTTCAGTATAGAGCAGTTGTCGGAGGCGTTCGCTATGCCCGTTCTTGGCGCGGTGTCGATCGTGAAGTCCGCCGCCGCCCGTCGCACGGGGATTATGGAGACGTCGGCTTTTGTCGGCGGCGTTGGGGCGCTGCTGATGTCCTGGGGCGTCTTGTATTATTTGTTTGAAGTTAATACGGCGCTTTTAGGTTGGGATCGGCTGCCTCTCGACCTTGGCTAGCTAGATTGCCGATTTTATAGAGTTTTTAAGGGCGAAGCCCGCACGAGTGAGTGACGCATATGAGTTTAATTGAAAAAGCTGCGAACCGTTTGAAGGAAGCCGGCGCAACGCCGACGGCTGAGGCCTTGGCGCGAACGGCGCCGGCGCGGGGCGGCGCTATGGACATTGCGCGAAGCGCTCCGGAATTGCGCCCGGACCTTGATCGCGGCGCCACCAGCAATAATTTTTCCGTCGATTTCGCCAGCCTGCGCCAAAACGGCTTTATCTCCCCGTCCCAAGGGCATTCGACGCTTGCTTGGGACATTCGCGCCATAAAGCGTCGTTTGATGACGAAAATGCGCTTTTTCAATATCGAAGCGCGTGAGGCGGCGGAGAAAGCCGGCGATCTTATGGATAACCGGCGCGAAAATGTGATTCTCGTCACCTCGGCGCGGCCCGAGGAAGGCAAGTCCTTTGTCGCCACCAACCTCGCTCTCAGCCTCGCCATGGAAGACAACATCAACGTTCTTCTGGTCGACGCCGATATTCCGCGGCCAAGCGTGCAAAGAACCTTTGGGCTTGAGGCGTCGGTCGGCCTTACGGACAAGCTGCGCGATCCCAACATGCGTTTGTCCGACCTGCTTTATAAGGCCGAGAATCTGCCGCTGACGATCCTTCCTGAGGGCTCCCATGTGACATCCACAACGGAGTTGTTCTCAAGCGAGGAGATGTCCGAGCTTTTGGACGGCATGTCGCGCAGGTATGAAGATCGAATCATCATATTCGATGCGCCGCCGGTGCTGGCGACGACGGAATCGATCGTCCTTGCCAAACATGTGGATCAGGTTCTATTCGTCGTAGAGGCGTGTGTGACGAAAGAGGCGGCGATCGATGCGGCCTTGGAACAACTCGCTGAGCACGATAATGTCAACCTGGTGTTGAACAAGAGCTTGATCGGCGCCGGGTCGGAACATTTCGGATCATACACAGAGTATGACCGTCGGTAGGGCCTGGTAGTGTTTTCGCAGGGCTCGCGAAGGGGTTAAGGGGCGCGACAGAACGTGACGGCATGTGGGTTGGGGAAAAGATTGAAAAGGTCGCTGAGGGACACGCTTGTCCTCGGCTGCGCGGTTTTGGCCGGAACGGGCGTTGCGCACGCGGAAAACAAGATCACGCGCGGCGTCGGCGTTGAGGTCTCCTATACCGATAATGTGGACCTTCGCCCGGAAGGCGAAGAGGAGAGTGAGATTGGCGTGTCTTTTATCGGCGACACGGTCTGGTCCTATAGCTCCCAACGCATTGAAACCGTCGGCGTAGCAGCGGGGCGCGCGTCTTATCTGACGGACGCCGGCGAGTTCTTTTTTGACCCAAGCGCCCAGTTCCGGACCACGGTCACCGGTGTGCGCGATCTTCTATATCTGGATTTTAACAGCTCCGTCGGCCGCGCTTTGTCTTCCAGCGACACAAGATACTCAGCGAACAGCTTCAGTAATCGCGAAGGCCGCGACTTGGTCGTGAGCTACGATGTCGGCCCCCGCCTTGTGCGCGCCATCGGACGGGCGGCGCGTGCCGAGCTGTCGTATCGGTTCAGGCAAACCCTGGCCGACACCAGCCGCGGCGACACAACCACCCAGACCGGCAGATTTAGGATACAGACGACAGAAGCGTTTTTGCCGGTGCTCTTCACAGCGTCCGCGGAGTACGAAGATCTGAAAGACGAAGGCGAAAATGTCACCTTGCTCGCCTCAGATTATACGCGCAAAACGGTGAGCCTTAATGCACAGGCGCCTCTAACGCGGACTTTTGCGCTCACCGGCACAGTCGGCGACGAGAACATCGACGCCGATTCGCGTAGAGACGATATCAGCGGTTTTTTCTGGTCTGCCGGGGTCGACTTGCGCCCAAGCACCCGCACCCAGGTGACGGCCTCCTACGGAGAGCGGTATGGCGGCGATTGGATTACCGTTGCCGTTAATCAGAAAATTTCCGAGCGCCTGGCTTTCCGCGCGAACGCCAGCACGCAAATTGAAGTCGATCCGCGACGTTTCGGCGTTGCTTTTTTCATCGACCCCGAGACAGGCCAGCCGACGACCGAGAACACAGGTTTGATTGCAACAGGCATCGTTGATCTTGAGGACGGGATCTCCGTTACAGACTCGGCCAGCGCCGGTCTGATTGCACGTTTTGGCCGCACTCAGATCAATATTAGCGGCGGATATGCGTTGCGCGATTTCGAAACCCAGGAGATCGAGCGTTATAACGGAAATATCAGCATACGACGCGACTTTACGAAGCGCCTTTCCGCAAGGCTCATCGGTCGTTACGATAGCAATGACCGCCGCAGTCTTGAGACAACGGTGGGATTTGGCGGAGGCGGCCTGACAACGTTCCAGCGTCCGGTCAGCACTGAGTTTGAGACATATTCGGGGAATTTATTGCTCGAATACGAAATTTATTCGAATGTTAAGTTGCGTGGGGGATACCTGTACACGGAACGGGCCGCCGATACAGCGGCCGAAGAGTATCGAGAGAACGCTGCGTTTATCGGCGCGGCGCTGGATTTTTAATGCAATGGTCGAAGACTTTTTCGGTCTGAGCGGCGCCCCCTTTAAGCTCAGTCCCGACCCAAAATTCTTTTTCGGCAGCCGCAGCCACAACAAGGCGATGGCGTATCTGCAGTACGGCCTGCAGCAAGGCGAAGGCTTTATCGTCATCACAGGCGAGGTCGGCGCCGGTAAGTCGCTCATGATCGGCCATCTCCTGGACGAGCTTGACCGCGATAAAATCGCCGCCGCCCATATCGTCACTTCGAACCTCGACGCCCAGGATGTCGTCCGGTTTATTCTTTCCGGCTTTAAAATTCGTCCCCAGGCCAACGGCAAAGCCGCTTTGCTGGAGGCGTTCGAAGATTTCCTGATTGAACAATATCGGATCGGGCGTCGGGTTCTTTTGATTGTGGACGAAGCGCAGAACCTGCCGAAAAAAACAATTGAAGAACTGCGCATGTTGTCGAACATCAATTTCGGCGGCGATCCCCTGTTTCAGATCTTTCTCGTCGGCCAGCCCGAGTTCAAGGATATCGTGCGCGACCCTGAGATGGAGCAGTTGCGCCAGCGCGTCATCGCCTCCTACCACCTCGAGGCTTTGTCCCTGGAGGAGACGCGCGGCTACATAGAACATCGCTTGCAAATGGTTGGGTGGAGCGACGATCCGCAAATCACCGACGATGCTTTCGCCGCAATCCATCGGGAAACCAACGGCATTCCGCGCCGCATCAACGCGTTGTGCAGTCGTATGCTGTTGTTCGCGACCCTGGAGGAAAATCATACGATCGACGGCGCCGTTATCGACAATGTCATCGCTGACATGAGCGGCGAGGTGGTGCAATCGGCCCGGGCGCCGGAGGCGGTTGTGAACGCGGATGCAAATGGCGGCGTTCGGGCAGACACTCACGGCGCCGGTGATTTTTCTTTAACCGCTGCGATGCAGAGCCTCGATGCGGCGCGTCCGGATATCGCGGATCTGGAAAGCCGGCTGCAACGGCTGGAGACCGACCGCTACCAGGATCGTCATAATTTGATGCTGCGCCTTAACAGGATTGAAGCGCTCCTCAGCGATATTCAGACCTTGTGGGACGATGCTGACGCCAAACGCGGCAGCGGCTAAGGGCGAGGCGCAGGTATGGCCAGTACAGGACAATCGCAAGGCTCCGCCCTCGTTCACGGCATGTCCGTGGACGTGGAGGACTATTATCAGGTTTGGGCGCTCTCAAGCGTGATCAAGCGGGAAGACTGGGACGCGATCGCGCCGAGGGTGGAGTTGTCCACCCGCAGGTCTATGGATCTGTTCGCCGAGGCAGGGGTCACGGCGACGTTTTTCACCCTGGGCTGCGTCGCTGAACGGCACCCGCAGTTAATTCGCGACATTGTCGCCGCCGGCCATGAGCTTGGCAGTCATGGGTACGCCCATTACAAAGTGTTCGAACAAACTGACGACGAGTTTCGCGCTGATGTGGAGCGCACGAAGAAAACCCTGGAGGACATATCGGGAGCGCCCGTAAACGGCTATCGCGCCGCCGGTTTCTCCATCAACAGGGACAATTGGGGGGCCTTCGATATTCTCGCCGAGGCAGGACATCTTTACAGCTCCAGCCTCCATCCGATCGCCCATGACCATTACGGCGCCCCGGATGCGCCGCGCTTCGCGTTTCATCCAATTGAGGGATCTGATTTCACGGAAGTGCCCGTGGCGACAGTTGATATGCTTGGCCGACGGGTCACCTGCGCCGGCGGCGGTTTTTTTCGCCTGCTGCCGTATATGTGGACGAAGCGGTGTCTGAAAAAGCTCGAGCGGGAGGACGCAACGCCCTCGGCCTTCTATTTTCACCCGTGGGAGGTCGATCCCGATCAGCCTAAGACGCCGGGCCTCAGCCTGAAATCTCGGGTGCGCCATTACACCAACCTCGACGTGATGGCGGACAAGCTTGCGCAACTTTTAAAAGACTTTCGCTGGACCCGCATGGATGAGGCCCACGGCCTTTGCGGTCGCGACGCTGCCGCCTGACGTCTCGCTTTGTCACCGAATGGAAACGTGTGGGGGCGTTTCCAAGGCCATCGCCTTCCGTTAAGAATGGTTAACAAGATCTCCGGCGCGTCGATGCTGCGGCGGGGGCGGTCACGCAAATGTCGCCGAGCGGGGATGCGAATCGTTCCACGGTGCGCCGCTGTAAAACGGCGATGAATAAGGAACCTCAAGCCTTACGCGCGTTGCTCGATTTGCATGCGTTTCGGATGACATTTGGTAACTTTCCAACGCTATATCGTTAAGACATGCGTTATGAAAACCCGCCGCACGCCGCTTTGACGCGGTGCGCGCCACAAGAACGAAGAGGGGCGGCATGAACGCGCCGGAATTGAAGCAAACGGCCCTGGACGCGGCCTTGCGCCGGGCGCGCATGGGGCTTGTGGCTGTGGGCGTGTTCAGCTGTTTTCTGAACCTCCTCTACCTTGCATCGCCGATTTACATGATGCAGCTGTTCGATCGCGTCCTGACCTCGGGCTCCCAGGGGACGCTTTTGTGGCTCACCGTGATTGTCGTTTTCGCCATGGCGACGCTGGGCGCCCTTGACGCCATGCGCGCATGGTTGTTGTCGCGCATCGGCGTATGGGTGGCGGCGGTCACCAGCGGGCCCGTCATCGATAAAACCATACGCGCAAGCCTTCTCGCGGACGGGCCGCGGGGCGCTCAGCCGATGCGGGACCTGAAGCAGCTTCAGGGGTTCCTCAGCGGTCAGGGGGCGATTCCTCTGTTCGATGCGCCGTGGATACCGATTTTTCTGTTTGTCATTTGGTCCATGCATCCCGCGCTCGGGGTTCTCGGTCTGGTCTGCGCCGCGATACTCGCCGGGCTTAGCTATTTGAACGAGCTCGCCACCCGCAAAGCGCTGGAGAAGGGCGCCCATTCCCAACTCTCCGGTTTCGGCGATCTTGAAAGCTACCTGCGCAACGCCGAGGTGATTGAAGCGTTGGGCATGACGCGTGACCTGCTCGGCCGCTGGCGGACGCGGGACGCCGAAGCGACAGCAGCTCAGGAGGTCGCCGCGGAGCGGGGCGCTGTCGTGTCGGGGGTGTCGAAATTCGCCCGTATGACGGCCCAGGTCGCGGTGCTCGGCCTTGGGGCGAAACTGGTTCTGGAGGGGCAGATGGCCGGCGGCGGCATGATCGCCGCCTCGATCCTGCTCGGCCGCGCCCTTGCGCCCTTGGAGCAGTTGATCGGCGCCTGGAAGCAATGCGTCGCCGCCCGCATGAGCCACAGGCGGGTGCAAACCCTTTTGCGCGATGTGGAGGATCGTCCGCAGCGTATGACGTTGCCCGCCCCGTCAGGGCTGGTGGAGGTTGAGAATTTGATTTTTCGCCTGAACACCGCTGCGCCGCCGATCCTGAAAGGCGTCTCATTTGCATTGCAGCCCGGGGAAGTGATGGGCCTTATTGGGCCGTCTGCAGCCGGAAAAACGACTTTATGCCGTTTGATTGCGGGCGTTTATCCGCCCACGGCCGGGAACGTGCGCCTCGACGGGGCCGACGTGTTCGAGTGGGATAAGGCGGACCTTGCAAATTATGTCGGCTACCTGCCCCAGGACGTCGAGCTTTTCGCCGGCACCATCGCGGAGAACATTGCGCGGATGGGCGCGCCGGACGGCGAAAGAGTGCTCGAAGCTGCGAAATACGCTGAAGCGCACGATATGATTGTACGCATTCCCGGCGGGTATGACGCTGTTATCGGGGAGCGGGGCGCCGGGCTCTCCGCCGGCCAGCGCCAGCGCATCGGTCTTGCCCGGGCGCTTTACTGCGATCCGCGTCTTTTAATCCTGGATGAACCGAACGCCAATCTCGACCATGTGGGGGAGGAGGCGCTGCAGCGGGCGATCCGCTCCGTCAAGGAAGGCGGCGGCACCGTGGTTCTTGTGGCCCACCGGCCGAGCGCTCTGGTGCATGCGGATAAGGTGCTCATTCTTCAGGCCGGCAAGGTCGCCGCCTTCGGTCCGCGGGATGAGGTTTTGTCGGGGCTTAATCAAAAGGCGCGCAAACCCCGGCCCGACCATGAGGTGACGCAACAAGAGGCGCGCACAGATTATGCGTTGGGACCCCAATGATGGATAAAAGACGCAAAAACAACGGCGCAGGCGGAGAGGCGAACTCCATGCGCTCCGCCTTTGAAGCGATGCTCTTGCGGGCTGAAAAGACCGCGAAAAAGATCAAGGCGGTCGCCACCCGCGCTGTGTCCGGGCCGCGCGGCGCCTATGAACCTGAGACGGCGGATCGGGGGGAGGCGCGCGGGCTTTCCACGGATGCGCCCGCCTCAGCAGCGGATGAAATTCCGGAGACGGATCTTGCCCCTGAAGTGGATGAGGAAGAGGTTTTCAATGAACTCGCCTCCCTTGAAAGCGCTGCGCCCCGATCCCCGTCTGCGCCGCCGTCTTTGAGCATGGCCGAGCCTCAAGGGCCGAAATCGGCCACTGGCGCGGCGGTGGCGGCGGAGACCAAGCGGGCGATGTTGAACGGCCGCTTGCAAACGCCGCTGGTTATCAGCGCGTTCGCCGTGATCTTGTTTTACGGCGTCTTCGGAACCTGGGCGGCGACGGCGAAACTCGCCTCTGGAGCGCCGGCGGAGGGCGTTGTCAGTCCCATCGGCAGTCGAAAGACAGTTCAGCATCTGGAAGGGGGCATCATCGGCGAGATCCTCGCCAGGGAGGGCGATGCTGTCGTCGCTGGCCAGCCGCTTATCATGCTGTCCCAGACCCAGGCGCAGGCCGGTTTCGATATTTTTCTCGACAAGCGCCGCACATTGGCCGCTACGGTTGCGCGTCTTGAGGCGGAGCGGGACGGACAGCCGTCGCCTGAGTTTCCGAAATTCCTCACCGACGCCCAAAGCGATCCGGCTGTTGCGAACATTTTGTCGGCCCAAATGAATTTGTTCGAGACACGTACAGCGACGCAAAACGGACGCGAGAGCATTCTCAGCCAGCGGGTTCTTCAGTTGGAGGAGCAAATCGATGGCCTGGAAAAACAAATTGCAAGCCAGACCCGCCAGATTGAGTTGATCGACGAGGAGATCGCCGATATCGAACAGCTTGTCAGCAAGGGCCTGGAGCGCAAATCCCGCTTGTCGGGTCTTGAACGCAACAAGGCGGAGATCGACGGCGAACGGGCGCAAAACCAAAGCGCCGTCGCCCAATCGCGGCAGGCCATCGGCGAAGCGCAGTTGCAGATTATTAATTTGAAAGATAATTACCGTACTGAGATTTCAGAACAGTTGAACGCTGCTATTACGGAACTGTCCGGCATCCGCCAGCAGATGATCGCCAGTGAAGACGTTTTGCAACGCACCGTGGTGACCGCGCCGATTTCGGGCGTTGTGCACAATATGCGGTTCAACACGCTCGGCGGGGTCATTCGCCCCGGGGAGGCGGTCCTTGATATCGTTCCGGCGGAGGAGGGGCTTATCATTGAGGCGCGCATATCCCCTCTCGACATAGATGTCGTCTATCAGGGACTTGAGGCCCAGGTGAACCTTCAAGCGTTTTCCCAGCGCAACTTGCCGCTCATCAACGGCGTCGTGCGGTCTGTCTCGGCCGACGCCCTTGTCGACGAGGCGACGGGGGAATCCTATTTCAAGGCGAACGTCGCGGTGGATCGCGCGAAGCTTGATGACATAGAGCAGAAAATTGGTATGGAAATCGATCTTGTGCCGGGCATGCCTGCAAATGTTATGATTGTCACTGGTCACAGAACATTTCTGCAGTATCTGATCGATCCGTTCTCAAATTCCGTGCGCAACAGTTTTCGCGAATCGTAGCCGGGGCTGGTTTTTAAGCTCCATCGCTTGTTAAAACGTGTCCGCGTTGCTTGTTTAGTCCTCCTTGCCCGTGCCATACTTTCCGTAACTGGGAGAGCGCCGATGCCTTCAGAACCTGCGCCATCTTCGTCT
>JBCDBL010000085.1:0-19077 GCA_039183635.1 Pseudomonadota bacterium | reverse complement strand
TCGGCCTCATCGTGAAGAAAGCTGACTATGTCGGTTAAGCGAATGCTGCCTGACGCTTTGGCGATGCCCACGTGGAAATCTTTATTCGCCGCGAAAAAAGCAGGTTCCAGGTCCAATCCCTTCCAGTTTTTGTGCTTTGGGTTGCAAGCTGCTGCCAGAACCTCTCGCGCGGCGTCGTCGATCCGGCCGGCCGCCATGCGCGCCGTAAAAGGCTCGATGAGTTTTCTTGTCATGAACAGATCGCGCGCATCGGCGATCGTCAAAGGTTTCACGCGATGTCCACGCCGGGAAACAGGTTCCAGCCAACCGTCTTGCACCAAACGCGTCAGCGCTGTGCGAATTGGCGCCTTGCTGAGGCCGTATTTCGAGGAGAGTTGACCCTCTGTGATCATGGTCCCGGGCAGAAATTGGCCTGATCGGACCCCCTCCAGGATGTTGTCGTACGCCTCGTCCTTTAGTGATCGTCGCGCGACTTTTGCCGGAAGCTTTTTTTGATTCCCCTTTGGCTTGTTCTTCGTTGCTGCAGTATTACTCAAAATCCCGACCTCTTGTTCATCTTGACGCCTTTCATTTTCCACAGAGAAAAGGCGTTTGCTATTGACATTTTCATCGTTTTAATAAAATTATAATTTATCTTTGTGACATGTCAGTATGGCGCGATTGTGTTTCATCACCGGTCAATATCGATAAAATCATTAATCAGCAACCCAAAGACGTCGATTCCGGATGCTGGATTGGTCAAATATGCCAAGGAGGCTGGTTTTTGACTCAGGAAAGCTCGATCCAACCGACCGCCACGAATACGAGAAATCGGTTTAAGCTTCCGGAGTTTGTGGCGGCTTGTGCGCAAGCTTTGGACAGGAGTGATGGTGCTGATACGGTCATCCGACTGGTCACAGAGGCAATCAGCGATGTGGAAGCTCTCACCGATGGTCTGCCTGAGTTGACCGAAGACGAAACGCTGCTTCACATGTGTGAGAAGGTCACGATTTTCGCAATCCGTCTTACGCCTGGTTTGCTTTATCCGCCGCACAACCATTTCATGCCGGTGGTCATTGGGCTGTATGACGGCAGCGAAACGAACTTCACTTATGATGAAGTTGGCGGAATGTTGCTATCGACCGGAAAAAGGGAGTTGGCTGCGCCGTCCGTGCACTGTCTGCCCCGACCGGCCATCCATGCGGTAATGAATGACGGCGATGATTATTCAAGGGCGCTACATGTCTATTGTGGAGATCTGGCCAATACAAAGCGCAATATCTGGGACTTGGAAAAGAAAGAAAAGATGACGTTTACGGAAGAGTTATACTTCAAACTGTCGCGTGACATGAAAGCTTGAATCTCCGAAGCCCATCCGCACAGCGGTGATACGCTTGGCGGCATCCTACTTTAAGTATTCAATAAGTCAGAAAAATAGCGATCATGCTTTACTGCAGATCGCTCTTATAGCGTGTTGCCTGCGCGAGACATTCAAATGCAGCGGATGCGGATTAAGGAAGAAAATTCGGGCCTATCAAGTTCCACTGATATGCAACGAGTATGTACAGCAAAAACAACGGCGCTGCAGTCACTTGAAAAGTCCTTAACAAAATCCCTTGAGGGCTTTTAAAATTGAATGCAATCACAATCGCGGCAATAAGGAACGCTGGTATCAGGATATAGTTCCAATACACAGCTATTTTGATAGGGGTGGTCGGATAATCAATCATGCTGTCCGGAAAGCTTCCTGAAAAGGTGGCGACAGCATACCCCAATAATACCGAACTTGCCGTTATCACGATCGACAGCCCCAAAAGCGTCGGAGCTAGAAATTTAGTATTTTTCGACTTAGAAGATGTGTTAAAAACGCTAAGCGAGGACAGGATTATTCCAAAAATCGCGACCAGTCCTGAGGCGCCGGCAACTAACACAAGCACTGACGGATTTGAGAAAAACGATGGTCTTACCATCGGGAATGATCCGACATAGACCCGTTCTACAAAGCCTGTATCATCCGCCTGCAGGTAAATGCGCTCGCCGGTCTCTTCGTTTTCAAAGAGGAAGGGGGTTATTTTTTTGAAAGTTTCATTGCTTGCGTGGCGGCGGAGCGCCCCCGCTTCATCGAGCTCGAAATCGAATGTCTCGAATGCAATAAGAAAGAGTTTTTCAAAAGTGGTATGGCTGCGATATTCGAAAATCATTCGCTCTTTGAAAGGCAGCGGCGCAACTTGTTGAACGGGCGGGTCGATAAGATCTTGCCGTGACCGCTTGCCTGCAATTTCGAGTAAAGTCTCTTCTACTATTGAAATCGCAATATCTCGACCATTATTGCTTAAGACAGAAACATAAACGCCTGCTTGCGCGTCTGGAAGAAGGCCGAAATAGCTTTTTGTATAAAAAATATCGCCTTCGTGTCCAATCATGTCATGGCCGCCAAGCGGGCGATGCTCGAAGCCCATTCCGTAGTCGGCTCCGCCTGGACGGTCCTCAAATAGCTTTGACGTCATCACGTCTTTGGCGAGTTTTGAGACAACGGTCTTTTCATCTAAGGACGGTTCAAAAAGAAACGCTTTCATGAACTTGATCATATCCTCGGCTGTTGTTGCAACCGATCCAGCAGGAACATTGTTGGAGTACACATACGACCGCGGCTTGTACCCGTCTGCTGACTGATACTGACCGGGCGCGATTCTACGCTCCAGTTCTGCGCGCATTGCAGACGCCCCCGCACTAACGCCCGGTTGCCGCGTTGTCGTAGAAAGCATGCCAAGCGGACGCAGCACCTCGTTTTCGAGATAGTCCGCATAATTCTGTTTGGTCACGCGCTCAATAATAAGGCCCGCAAGCCCGTAGCTGTAATTCGAGTAAATCGTTGTCTCGCCTGCGTTGAATACGCGCGCGGGGCGGCCAAGTTGTAAATACTCTGAGAGGGACATGACGTCAGCCGCTGTCTTGGGCCAAATGGGGTATTGGATCGGTTCGTAGCCGGCGCGGTGCGCGAAAAGATCCTTCACCGTCACGACGCCAAAATCCCCTTCCAAGGCTTCAGCCTGCTCCGGCAGGTAGGTGCTCACAGGCGCGTCAAGCTCAACCAGCCCGCGTTCCACCAGCTGCATCATGGCGACTGCGGTGAAAGTCTTGCTGATAGAGGCAATCTGAACAATCGAGTCACCACCATCGAGCGGCTGTGGAAACTGAACGCCCTTTGTGGTTGCGGCATGTGTAAAGGCGGAGCCGTCAGGCCGCACCACAGCGATAACCAGTCCGGCCACATCGCCGCTTTCGATCACGGCTGCGGCGCGCTCTTCAACGAAGGCTTGAGTTTCGCTCACACTCTGCTGTGCAGATGCAAGTCCGCTGAACACTACAAATGACAAAAGGGCTAAAATGACGCGGTCCATACATGCCTCCATTTCATGCCATTATCTCAGATCGCCCTTCGTTGCGGCGAAGCATTGATAGCGAAAAACGGAAAAAGATGTCGGTCCCGCCAATATAAACGCTTACCGGTCGTTTGCACCGAGGGCGACCAGGGCGGCGAGCCTTCCGCTGTTCATGCCGGCGGATAAGGTAACGCCGCCAGCCGGGGATATCGGACCCGGCATGGCGTGGGAGGCGTTCCCAACCGCGAAGAGCCCCGGCACGTGACCGCCGCTGTTCCGAAGCACCTGGCCAAATTCGTTCGTTTTAGGCCCGCCCTTGGTGCCGACAACGCTGAGGCCGACCTTTATAGCGTAGAAGGGGGCTTTCTCAATGGCGCCGAGATTGGGGTGGGGGGCCTTCTGGTCGCCATTATAGCGGTCGTAGGCGTACCGTCCGCGTCCGAATTTCGGGTCGTCCCCAGTTTTAACGGCGGCGTTAAATTCAGCGGTCGTGCTTTTAAGGCCGCTCGGGTTGACGCCGATGGCCGTAGCGAGTGACGCCAACGTGTCCGCTTTGATCAGCCATTCAGGATCAGGCGCGCTTGGCGCAACAGAACTCAGTATGCTATATTTTTCCCGAAACTGTTTGTCGAAGATAGCCCAACAGGCCTCGTTGCCGTCTTCAAGCATGCCCAGCGCGCAATTGTGGCTCGACTCATTCGTAAAGCGCTCGCCCGCTGCGTTCACCCATATGCAGTGCGGGAAACAACGTTCAGCGAGGATGAGAGTCCCTATCTCCTTTCCCTCATATTCCGTTCCCGGCGTGCAGCCGACCGGCCAATACCAGGCGTCGTCAAGCTTATCGTAAGCAATATCGAGCCCGTTGAGTAAATCCAGATTTGAGCCGAGCGCCAGAGGCGGACTTGGCGGCGGCGCAAGATCTGTTTTGAGATGCGCTGAAACTTTGTCCTTATCCCACTCAAATCCGCCGACCGCCAGGACAACGCCTTTGCCAGCCCGGATCTCTTGCTTTAAGCCGCTGGCCACGACCGACACGCCGACCACGTGGTCGCCTTCGCGCAGAAGAGCCTCGACCTCAACGTTTGTTTCCACCTTCACTTTGAGGTCCTCGCACCCCTTCAGCAGCGCGGCGACAAGGCCGCCGCCCATCGCCCGGTATCCTAACAATTGTCTGAACGCCAGGCGTGGGAGGTTTCGCCAGATCGCCCGTTTGGTGTTGGACGCAAAGCCCAAACGCACCGCTTCGTCTATGGTCACGATTTGCGTGTCCGCATCGTTACGCACGAGCGTGCGATGCTTGCCAAGGCGCGCCATCCGAAAGGGGGCCGCATCAAAGTGGCGTCCTTTCGCAACGCCGCCGGGCAATTCAGCGAGGCTGTCTGGATAGTATGTCTTTTTGAGACGAAGCGGCGTGACGCGTTCAAGAAAACGCATCGTTTCGGCGACCTCGCTGACGAATGACTTTACCTTTTCAGGGCTATTCTCATTTTTTGTGGCGGTCTGGATATATTTGACGATCTCGTCCGGAGAACATTTTTCATCCTTGTACCCAGGGACCCACAGCAAGCCGCCCGATACAGCGCTTGTTCCGCCGACATAGCCGGACTTTTCCAGCACCGCGACAGAAGCGCCGCGTGCGGCCGCCGTGATGGCGGCGGTCAAGCCCGCAGCGCCGGAGCCGACGACGACAAGATCAAAGTTACGTTCATTCATATTATGGGTGCGCACCAAAAAACTCAGGGGAGGAACGCGGCGAAAATCGTCTCATCTGCGAATATCTGCCGCTTCTTTCGTCATACGTCAACTCATCAAATTGACATAACAGATGGATAAAATCCTATGACACATTCCTATTAGTACATCAATAAAGGAGTAAAAAGGGGTAAGCATGTTTCGCTTGCGTCACTCTGATTAACGGGGAAAACGCTTGAGTACAATCGCAAGACTTTATTATTTTCCTTTATTTTACTGGATTATGGGTTAGCGCCGGCTTATCGAATGCGTAAGCGCATTGATGTCTTAATTATAATATGTCACTAACGTAAATTAACATTTTAAAATATTAAGCCTAGCCATTTGTGGCGAAGTTATGCTGGTAAGTTGCTTGGACGCGTCAGTTCCGTTGCATTGCTCATTTAAGAGGAGAGGGGGATGATAACCGCACACCAGGGATTTGATCACCTCTATACCAAGGTCGCCGATATCCGCGCCGCCTGTGCGGCGCTCGGAGACATGGGCTTTTCGACGACCTCGCTCGACGAACAAAAAGCTTATTCGATGGGTCTTGTCAGCGTTGTTTTTCAAGACGCCTGGCTTGCCTTTTCCGGTCCAATTGGTCCTGATGTTCCCGGCGATCTTGACGGCGTCGCGAACGATGCGGCGCGTCTGAACGCCTTGCCGGCGCCCATCGCCGAACAACTTACAGGACTTGGCCCACAGCCCATTCTCATTTTTGCGGCCTCGGATTTAAAGGCGTTTGTATCCGAGTGCGCCTCGGCTGGACTTAATCCGTCTAAACCAGAGGTTTATCCACGGCCAACGATGACGGAAACCGGACCAGCTGAAATTCGCTTTGAGATGACGGGGACTGAGCCGCTGATCGCCGATGCCGAAGCTATGTTGGAGATCGTCGGATTAAAGCACCTGACGCCAGACATCTTTTTCCGTCCCGCGTTGCTTGCCCATGAAAATGGCGCGAAATCGATAGACGCCGTTACGCTGCCTGTTCAGCAATCAGACGAACTTTCCGAACGACTGATGCAATTGATACCTTCAAGCCAAGCCGCCAGCGCGACGCCCCCTGGTTGGAGGCTGGGCGACGTGACTGTCGGCCTTGACATGGCGCGATCAGGCGTAGAGATCGCCGTTCAGGATATAAACAGAATGCGCGTGCTTCTATCGGCGCGCGGCGTCAACTTCACACAACAAGGTGGCGCTCTTGTCGTGCAAGATCACCGGCTTGCCGGCTTAAGCATTCAATTCAAGGAATTGAATGAGACGCCGGCTCTCTAAAATAATCCATACGGATAAAATGATATGATGTTTGTTTATGTCGCACTGTTGATGTTGATCGCCACGTCCGTAATCGGTTGGCTCTTCGAGATCTTGGCGTCCGCTATGGATCAACGGCGGATGCCCGGAAAGATTGTTGAGGCGGGCGGACAAAAACTGCATGTTGTCCTAAAGGGAGTGCGCAGTGACGGCGACCCTGCGATTATTCTTGACGGCGGGTTGAGCGCGAACAGCCTCGCCTGGCCATTGGTCGAAGCTGAACTTTCCAATCGCTATCAAACCGTTAGTTTTGATCGGGCAGGTCATTTATGGAGCCCGGTAGGGAAACAGCCCCGTGACGCTGAGCGCAATAACGCTGAGCTGCTCGCTGTGCTGAGAGCGTTGGATGTTAAGCCCCCTTATATCTATGTCGCTCACTCATATAGTGGGTTCCTTGCACGGATTTTTACAGCGAAGCACCCTGAACTTATTGCTGGTTTGGTCTTGCCCGAGACGACGACGGCAGAGATTGCAGACATTCTGACGCCGAGCCCGGCTGAGTTTAAGGCGATGCGCCGATCGGCGTTTGTCGCGCGTTTCGGCGTCTCGCGAATTGCTCAGCTTTTTGCAAAGGCGCATGATATGCCGCCGGGGCCGCTTAAAGATATTGTCGCAACCTGGTCGAAAATGACAGCCGCCGCGAAGGCAGAGGCCGCCATCCATGACGAGCTTGCGACGTTTAAAGCCAACGGGGCTTTGGCGGATGAGACGAAGAGTTTCGGTGACCTGCCCATGATTGTCATCGCCTCTGATCGCGCCTTTTCGGAGTTCCCCGTACCGGAGGACATGACGCGGGAAGAAGCCGATACGCTTAATGTAGAATCTCAAAAATCATTGATCGACCTGTCCGCATGCAGTGAGTTCTGGATGGCGGACCAAAGCGGGCACGAAATCCCTTGGGATCAGCCCGAGATCATCGTGCGTGCGGTGGATTGGACCGTCGCGCAATGGCGGTTGCAGAACAATGGCGCCAGTAGAAACGAATAATACTACTATGTTACTTTGCGTAATCTCTAAAGTTACTCAGTACAGGTTTTAAAAAATAAATATGGTGGCCGTTGTCGGTCTTGGGTGTTTTGAGTCGTGTTTTTTCCAAAATTTGAGTGGAGAGTATTGACTGTGGACAGGCGTAACTTGCTCAAAGGCGGCGCTCTTGGCGTGTCAGCTGCAGCATTTGGACAGGCGCCGGTTGCGTCGCAAACGATGGGTGAAACAGCTTTTGTTCTTGTGCATGGTTCCTGGCACGGGTCCTGGTGCTGGGCTAATGTAACGCCCCATCTTATCAGCGCCGGGCATGGCGTAATCCTGCTTGATCTGCCTGGGCATGGTCTAAATGCGACATTTCCTTCGTCCTATTTTCAGCGTCCGCTTGATATGGCGACTTTCGCCGCTGAAAAGTCCGCCATGGCGGACATTCCCCTCATTGATTTCACAGCATCTGTTATCAGCGGCGTGCGGACCGCCAAAGCGGGCGGGGCGGAGCGCGTGATTGTGGTTGGGCATTCCATGGGCGGCGTGCCGATGACCTTTGCAGGAGAGGCCGCGGCCGAAGAAATAGATGCTCTCGTTTATGTTTCAGCTTGTATGATGCCGCCTGGTAAGCCGTGGGGTGATTATTTTGAGGTTTCGGGCCAGGTCGACGAAAAGGTTGGCTCGATTATGATTGGCGATCCTGCACAAACCGGCTGCGTAAGATGCGACCCGCTCTCCGACAGCCCGATTTATCGGTCTGCTATCAAGGCGGCGCTCGCGGCCGATGTGAACGACGACGTGCTGTCGGCGGCGTTGAACATGATGATCCCGGACGCCCCGTTTTCCATGTATTTTGAGACGCCGAATCTGACGCCGGAGCGCTTTGGGTCTGTTAAGCGCATCTTTATAAAATGCACCGAGGACTTCACAATTCGTCCGACAACACAGGACCTAATGATCGCCGACCTTAACGCCGCCTTTCCGCAAAACCCTACCCATGTCTACGAGATTGCGTCCAGTCATGAGGTGATGCTGTCAAAGCCGACAGACCTGTCTGAGACGATGATCGATCTGGCGCAAAGACTTTAGAGCAGGGCGGACTGTTCCTAACTATGGGGCCGTTTATTGTATCATAATCCAGGATTAATCGCCGTTCAGAACGGTCGCCACAGATTGTTCCCCAAAGGCGGCAAGCGTCTCGTGCAGCGTTGCTGAATCTGTATTTCGCAAACGAAGCGCTTCGGCCTCAATCCCGTTCGCAACGATAATTTCGCGGTCCTGATTTTGCAGTCCGGCGAGTATTTTCTGCACAGCCTCCTCAACAGGCATGCCGTTTTCAATATTCGGATCGGATTGTCCCCGTTGCGCCCCGGAGGCGGTCAAAGCGTTCTCGGCGATGGACGTTTGCACAAATCCGGGAATAATAACGCTTACACTGATGCTATATGCCTTCTCAATTTCACTTCTGAGCGCTTCAAAATACCCGCAACATGCATGTTTTGAGGCTGCGTAACCGCTCCGAAGCGGGGGGCCGACTCGCCCTGCAACGGAACTTGTCACGGCGATATGGCCCTCCCTGCGCGCCATCATATGGGGAAGAACCAATTGCGTAAGTCTCAGTGGGGCGAAGAAATTGATCTCCATAAGGTTTTTATAAACCGAGAACTCGGTTTCTACTGCGAGGCTCCTCTGAGAAACGCCAGCATTATTTACAAGGATATCGACGCCGCCGCGCCAGGCGATTGCGTTCTCCACAACCGCTTCAAGCGCTGCATAATCTGTACCCTCGAAAGGCAAAACGAGCGTGTCGCCGCTGCACTGACCCGCGACATCTTTTAAGGCGTTTTGTCTGCGTCCGGATAAAATGACGTTTGCACCGCTTGCTGAAACCTGCAGCGCGAGTTCGGCGCCGATCCCGGAGGAAGCGCCAGTAATCCATACTGTTTTTCCCTCAAAGCTCATTCGTTTCCTCTTTTCCCCTTGCGCAGCAAGAACCACTCCATCATCTGACATGTAAATATATGCTATTGAAATGTCAAAATTCGAGGTCAGCGAGGCGATACGGGTTTTAAAACGTAGTCCATGGCCGATGTATCGCCTTAGATCCGCGCATTTGTAATCCGTTGAGTGATGAGCAAGGCCATCATATGGCTACGCGCTCGTTTCCATCTTCACGCCGGCCTCAAACATCTTGAATGTCGCCACAGGATCGTACCCGCCCCAATTTTCGACGATCTTGCCGTCTTTAAACTTAACAACCGCAAAGCCAAAGGCTTCGAATTCCTCGCCGCTTTCACGAACTTTGTAGCGACCCTTTGATAGAATTGCAGCGCTGTCAGCGCCGACGACGACATCTACAGTTTCGCTGGACAGGAACTCTAAAAACGGTGCTGCGGCTTTGAAGAAGGCCGCGTGGCCTTCATAGGTCGCAGGTGCTCCGGGAAAGGGCGTATTGTTGACATAGTCAGGCGCATAAAAGTCAGTTATGGCCTGCAAATCGCCAATCTTAAATGCTTCAAGAAATTTTTCGACAACGTTTCCTGTTTCTTCGGGGGTCATTGGCATCTCCAGTTCATAGTCCTTAGGTAAGAATGATTATCATTACAGATAAGGGTGTGCTGGTGTAAACCGCGTGCACTGTCTAAACGTTGATTTGATGGTGCAGTGAAAGTCGAACCGAATAGATGCGCCGTACAAAGCCTTTCTATATATCTTTTGACATCCTATGCATCTTTGGACATGGGTCCGGAAAATTATCCTGTCAGGATAAAACTTCCTGTTTCACACGTATATTGGTGGGTTGCTTGTACGAAACGGCAATGCTTTTGGAACCTGAGGCGAATGTTTGGCGCGCAACTCAACGCCGGTTATGACGTGCGGCCAAAATGTTGCTGCCTTGTAAATGTGGTTGCGGTTTATCGACATTTTTTGCTGTTTACCGACATTAAAACTCAGTTCCTGAGACGCCCGGGCCGCTTATAATTGCAACTCATTCTTAAGTGGGGCGAACAATGAAAATGTATTTATTCCGGACAGTATCAATCGCGGCTGTAGCGTTTGCTGCAACGGCAAACGCTTTGGCGCAAACGGGGCCACAAGCCGCGGACGATGAAAATCGTGGTTTTGACGTTATTGTTGTTGAGGCGCAACGCCGTGAAGAGGCGTTGATCGACGTGCCGATTTCCGTCAGCGTAATAGGTGGAGAGACGATCACTGAAGCCCGTCTTGCAGATCTTCGAGACCTCTCGCCCTTAACGCCGAACTTCAATATCAGTTCTCAAGCTTCACGCACAAATCCAAACTTCTTCATGCGCGGCGTCGGCGGCATCGCGACTGTGGATCCGGGGTCAGTGCAATCCGTCGCTCTTTTTGTTGATGGCGTATACATACCGTTTACGTCGGCGGCTTTGTTCGACTTTGTTGACGTTGATCGTGTGGAGGTTATCAGAGGTCCGCAAGGGACTCTGTTCGGCCGGAACGCCACGAGCGGCGCGGTCAATATTGTTACAAAAGCCCCTGATTCAGAATTTGGCGGCAACGTGGAAGCGGAAGTTGGAAATCTTGACGCTGTCAGAGGCGTGGCCACTGTGAATATTCCGTTTTCCGGCGCTGGCGAAGGCGTGCGGATCTCCGGGTTGTGGAGCAAGCAGGACGGCTTTATCGACAACGCCCTTGGCGATGATCTCTCAGCGGAAGAAACACGATCGATTAGAGGCCGGCTGTCCCTCGCTCCTGTAAACGACCTCGAAATCGATGCGAGCCTCAGCTATGAGGAAATTCGGGATAGCGGTTACGCCTATGTGCTGCTCGCAGATACGTTTGATCGTCGTTATGATACGCCGTTGGACAGCTTTGATGACAGAGACATATTCAGTTCAAGTCTTCGAGCAAGTTATGACTTTGGGCCGCTCAGCATCGTCTCAACGACCGCGTACCAGGAGTATGAGTCCGATACGGCTAATCCGCAGGATGTTTTGTTCGGATTTCCGGCGCAAGATCTCGGCTTTACGTTCAGCAGAGAGGTTGAAGAAGGGGACAGCTGGTCGCAGGAAGTCCTGGCGCAATCGGAAGAAGCGAACATTGTGGATTGGACGGCAGGTATTTTCTTATCGCGCACAGATGTGCTGATCGACTCTGGTGCTGAATTTACGCCTGCATCAGGATTTCCCTTCGGCTACGCTGTTTTCACCACGCCGACGCAAAATGAAACGGACGTGGCGGCGGTGTTCGCTGATCTGACATACAATGCCACCGACCGTCTGGGCTTAACGTTCGGCGGACGGTATACGCATGAATCGCTGGATTGGAATACTTTCAGCATAATTGACGGCACTGTATTAGCCCCCACGCAATTTGAAGACAGTGCGGATTTTTCCGCATTTACGCCGCGTGTGGTTTTGGACTATCGGTTTAACGATGAATTTGCAGGGTACGCATCAGCCGCACGCGGTTTCAGGGCTGGCGGGTTCACGACGTTTAACGCGGGCGGCGCGCCGGCGGCATACGACCCTGAGTTTGTCTGGACGTACGAAGTTGGCGGTAAGTTTCAAAGCGCGGATCAACAGCTTTTTGTCAGCGGAGCGGCCTTTTACAATGACTGGACGGATCTCCAGGTTTTTTACCTCACCACGTTCAACGGTCTCACACAACGGTTGGTGTCCAACGCGGAGGGTGCAAGAAGCTTTGGCCTCGAAGGCGAGGCGCAGTGGACGCCATCTGATCGATTTGAATTCGGCGCCTCGCTTGGATGGGTCAATGCAAAGCTGACAGACGTTGTTAATCCTCTTAACGGGCAAAGCCTTGAGGACAATCGCGTGCCTCTTGCATCGGAATGGACGGCTGGATTAAGTGGCCAGTATCGTTACCCCATTTCGGCGAATGCTGATTTCCGCTTTCGGACGGATGTGACCTATACGGGTCCCTATTTCTTTGACACGTTGAACACGCAGCGCCAGGACGCCGTCACGCTGTTGAATTTGACGGCGGCGGTCGATACCGAGACGTGGTCGTTTGGCGTCAGCGTGCGCAATGCGCTGGACGAAGACTATTACCGTTGGCGTTTCGACAGTGCTGGATTTGATTTCGGCGCTGCAGCTGAACCTCTGACTATGGCCGCATTCCTGAGAGCTGCATTCTGACGCACGCTGCTTCCCCTAAGGTCGTTGCGGCAGTTGCGGGTCTGGCGTTCGCTCAATCCTTGCCAACCGCATTTGTCATGGGAGCCCTGCCGCTAATCTGGAGGGAGCAGGGATATTCTCTGCTCCAGATCGGCGCGTTGCAGGCGCTTTACCTTCCGTGGGTTCTCAAGGCGTTGTGGGCCCCTCTGGTGGACCGCGCCAGCGTGAGCGGGCAGGCCCGGTTCCGTTTCTTATTGATGGCTCAAGTCTTGGTGAGCCTTGTTTGTTTGGCCCTGGCGGGGCTTCCGCCAGGGCCGCAGTCGGCGCCGACTTTTGTCGTCATACTTTTGTTATCGATCGTTTCAGCTACAGCTGATAATGCAGGCGACGCCGTTGCAATCAAGCTCACGCCTCGTCATGACAGCGCACGGGTGAATGGATGGCGCGAAGCGGCGATGCTCATATCCGCGGCATTCGGAGCGGGTGCTGGTTACGCTATCGCCATGAAGTTTGGATGGTCTGTTGCGGTCGCCTTCATTGCAGCCTTTTCTGCATCCGGCGTGCTTGCAACAATAACGATCAAACAGCGGATTTTATGCTTCGATGGCCGCTCGGTTCATTCAACCCGTTTCGCAAACTCTCTTTTTCTAACGTCATTTCTTCGACCTGGCGGATGGTTGATGTTTGCTATTATCGCCCTCGCGTCAGCCGCTAATCGAATAACGGGCGCCAATCCGAGAATTTTGCTTAGTGACCTTGGGCTACCCGTCGAAAAACTCAGCGTCATACTCGGTGTTTTGGAACCTGGAGCGGGCGTGCTCGGCGCTCTTGCCGCTGGTGCGCTTTCAGCTTCGCTTGGGGTGGCTCGCGTCCTTCCTGCGGCTATTGCGTTGAAGGCTTTCGTCTTGCTGGCGCTCGCCGCAGCGCTTCAACTTTCGCTTTTTGACAATATCATCGTCATGTTGTTCCTGCTCATGACAGTTTGTTTCGCGGCGATCGTGACATGTTTCGGCGGACTGATTATGCGCTGGAGCCGCAAGGGATCAGAAGCTACAGACGCGGCCTCCTTTTTTACAGCTGCTGCGCTTGTGTGGTTTATTATGCAGCCTCTTTCGGGCTTCCTTGCAGATACGTTTGAATATGAAGGGTTGTTCCTAATATCAGGGATTCTGGTTCTTCCTATGAGTCTGTGCATGCCCCTGCTTCTTAGAATGACTTTGCTTCACGAGACGGAGCGTTCCGCCGGATCAGGCGGCGCTCCAAGAAAATAGCCAGCTTTATTCTGAAGAATTGATAGTAGTGGTGTTTTTTAAGATAGCCCGCTTTTGCCCTGCTCGGGCGGACCTAACGATTAAGCCATAACAGAAGAAGCGGTATCCATATGAACGAAAGGGTTAGGGTTCCTTTGACCGCTTGATATCCCACCCATAGCCAGAACAAACGACCGCCATTTTTACGCCAGTCTGCAATCTTGATCTTGCGCCATATCGATTTCATTCTTAGTGGGTGCTCCAACTCCAACTTTTCATCTTATATTATTATGAGACTGATTTGCAAAAAGGTCTCTGACCTCGCATGGCAAGCTCCTGTTGCGTTCATACCTGAGTATGGCTCGCATTTTTTCCGCGCGCCGTGCGGGGCGCGCTCCGAAACTCATGTACGCTTAAAACAGGGCTTAAGCCCTGTTGTCGGGATAAAGTCAAGACAGCGTCGAATTCCAATTCAGGGTAGCTTTTACGGAAAGGTGTGTGACGCCGATCGAAGTTGTAGACGCATCGAACGCCGCAGCGCCGCCGCCGTCGTCCCCACACGGAAAGCAGGTAAAACCTCAACCCCAATCGCCGAGCTGACGGTCCATTAGGATCGGTAAGGCCGTAAGAGGATTACCGCCATGCAATGTCAGTTATTATGTAGGGAGCGTTTGCAAAGAAAAATATTTGGTGCTGGAGTTTATATGTCCCATACGCCAAAAGAACCACGACCCACGGCGACAAGTTTTTCTGATGCATCATGAATGTCAACGTCCACAACGCCGACCTTTCGCCCCTGGCGGCGAATTGTCGCTGTCGCCGTTAAGTCGCTTTGTGCAAAGCGGAGGTAATCGACGCGCAGATTTACGGTGGGCAGTCCGCGTCCAAGGCGTAACACTAAGGCCCAGCACGCCGTCGTATCAGCCAATGTGGCGATGGCGCCGCCGTGAAACGCGCCGGATTCGCGCCCGCGATCGGTGAGCGCAGTTCGAGGCATACGCATTTGAAAAACGCCTTCCGTGTCGTCCCAGGACACCGGCTCAATTTTCAAGGCATCCGTGAAAGCGGATTGTTTTATAGCATTGCGTACGTCATCTATCGTTTCCAGTTTCATCATGATGCTGCGCATTTTCATGCGCACCCTTTCTTTATAGAATTGGAATTTGAACTCCCGCAAGATGGTTTTGAAGCGGCCTCAGCATTTTTGTTTCGCCCATATCGTGGCGTTGTGCGTGCGAAGCCTTGAACAAGCCCCTGAACGCAGGCGGCGCAGACATGATTTTGCCTATGATGGTGTGAATTCGCTCAAGGTTTGCAAGAAACAAAGCCTAATGGTCGGTATTTGCCATATTGGGATGGTTTCGCCTTATATAACGGAAAAGGCGGTCACTCCGGCTAAAAAAACGCTATATTTAGGAGACTTTGCTCCGACGGGTATGTGTTAACATGAAACTGAACCGAGTTGATTTGAACTTATTGCCGGTCCTTAGTGAGATTTTGCGAGAACGCAGCGTCACCAAAGCGGCGAGCAACCTTGGAAAAACACAACCGGCGATCAGCCTGGCGTTGCAAAAACTACGTAGAAACTTGAACGACGAGCTTCTCGTGCGGGTGGGGCGCGAGATGCGGCTGACCCCGCGCGGAGAGGAGCTTGCAGTTGAAGTCGAAGAGTTAATGCTTTTTGCGCACCGTGTGCTCGAGCCAAAGGAATTTGAACCGAAATCTCTCACGAGCCAGTTTGCCATTGGCGGCATTGATTATCTTTTGTTTTATCTATCGCCGCTCATTACCCGGATTGTCAAACAGGCTGCGCCGGATGTCTCGCTGAAATTCGTGACGATTGGGCGAAATTGGGAACGGGATCTTGAAGTTGGAAATATTGATTTAGCGCTTGTTCCTTTGGGCGGCATTCAAACTCAAACCTTGAAGGCGAAAGTCCTTTATGAGGATGCTGTGCGGTGCGTCGCATCTGAAATGAATACATCCGTATCCAAGAAAATATCCCTGGCGAACTTTCTTGAAGCCAATCAGGTGATTTTCGATAGAGGCGATGGCTTATTTGAGGCCATCAACAAGGTGTATAGAACGCACCCTGAGTTAACGAAGGGTGCGATCTTTACACCTCATATTTACATCACGATTATGATCGTCGCTTTTTCCAACTATTTGTCTTTGGTGCCGGAAAACATGGCGCTCACCGTTCAAGGCCGATTGCCGATTAAGCTGCTCAACCCGCCGATTTCCATCGATCCTATTAAAATGGCGATGGTTTGGAGCCCGCGATATGACAAGGACGCCGCACATACATGGATGCGTTCTGTAATAAACAACGGTGTTGTTGTAACAAAAAAACAGCGCCCCGCCGATTTTGAGTATACGGAATTTTAATCGGAAAATATCGTCAACCGATACTTCTTGATTTCCCGGCCCAGAATTTTTCTCGCACCTTACGCTTCAAGATTTTTCCGACAGGGCTTTTGGGCAGCTCCGGCCAAAACTCAACAGATTTCGGCGTTTTCATGCTTCCTAGCTCTGTTTTGCAGGTATTTAAAATTTCGTCTTCCGTAATGGATGCATCTTGTCGCAACTCCACCACAGCCTTTACAGCCTCACCCCATTTGGCGTCAGGCACGCCGATGACAGCACAGTCTTGGACCGCAGGGTTCGTTAAGATGACGCGTTCAATCTCAGACGGATAAATGTTAAAACCACCTGAAATGATCATGTCGCGCGCACGGTCGACAAGATAGAAGAATCCATTTTCGTCTCTATACCCTACATCGCCAGTATGATGCCAACCGAACCGTTGGCTATCCTCTGTCGCATCGTGATTGTTTTGGTAGCCCGTCATGACAATGTCGCCGCGGACGACAAGCTCGCCGATCTCCCCGTCTTTCAAGAGGGCGCCGTCTTCGTTCATAATGGCGATATCCGTATAGACGGTGGCCCGTCCACAACTCGAAAAGACCTTCTTATCCCCGGTTTCCAACGCTGTTTGATAGTCTTTCGGATCCATGTAGGTGCATACCATCGGGGCTTCAGCCTGCCCGTAGGTTTGGGCGATCACCGGCCCGAAAACATCCATCGCCTCTTCAATTTTCTCGGGCGTCATGGGAGAGGCGGCATAGACGAGATAGCGTAAGGACGAATAGTCATAGTCGCGAACGTTCGGATGCGCGAGCATCATGTAGATCAACGTGGGGGGCAGGAAGAGCGTCGTAACTTTTTCTCGCTCGATGGTCTGCATGATAAGTTCCGGCTCCGGTTTCGCCATGAGCACAAATCGCCCGCCAAGGGGCAGCATCGGATAAGACAACCCGCCTGCGGCGTGTGTAAGGGGCGCTGCTGCGAGATAAACCGGTTTTTCCGTATAAGTCATCTCGGTCATGAAAGAAGCGATCATGGTTCGAAAGGCGCGCACGGAGATTGATACGCTTTTAGGGGCGCCGGTTGTCCCGCCGCTGTTGGACAGCGCCATAATATCGTCTGGTTCTAACAGAACCCCGCCCTTGTCTTCTGCGTGGCCTTCGGCGAAACTCTCCATGCCGGGATCGTCGCCGCAAGGGCCGTTAACGCAAATAACGCCTTTAACGCCCGGCATCGCCTCGCGAATGCGGGCGGCGTTTTCTGCGAAGTCGCTATGATAGAAAATCCAGGCGACGCCGCGCGACTTCGTCATGGAAATTTGATCTTCTATTGCGTCTTTGGCGTTGATGCCGAGAGAAATCATGCCAGCGCGCCAGCAGCCCATAAGCGCAATGTATATGTGCGGATTATTTGCGCCCAAAAGCAGGAAGTGATCGCCCTTAACGCTCCCAGCTGCAGCAAGCGCATTCGCAAGGCGCGTGCTAAGCGCGCGCGCCTCGGCGTAGGTCATGCGCAAGGCGCTGTCATCGAAGAGAAGTGCGTCAGGAAAGCGTTCGGCGCCGCGATCCAGAAGACGTGCTGCTGTCATAATTTAAGTCCTTTTTCGTTCGCGTTCAATTGCCCGCTCGACAAGGAGCAGTCGATCGTTTCCGAAATACATGTCGGTGGTTTCCACAAAAAAGGTCGGTGAGCCAAACCCGCCGCGCGAAATGAGTTCATCTCCGTTTTTGCGTAACCGGTCTTTTACATCCGTCTGTTGAATACGTTGGAAGACGATGCTGCTGTTGAGGTTTGCCTTGTTACAAATCTCAACGATAACGTTATGTTGAGAGATGTCCCGATCTTCAGTCCAGTACGCATGAAACGCCGCCTTGGCATACGGCTTCAATTTACCCTCATCCAGAGCGACGATCGCACCGCGCATCAGGTCAACCGCTGGCGCCGGGAAGACGGTTGGCATGCGAAGTGTAAGGCCCGCAAGGCTAGCCCAGTCCTGAAGATCTTTCCAGCCATAGTCTTTTTTTAGGGGGTTGGGGTGTTTCCGCTCTTCGTACACGCCTTTATTCACCTGATTGAAAATGCCGCCGACTAGAATTGGTTTTAGGATGAGATCTGCGTTCTGCTTCTCGGCAAGCTTCAAAACACCAACAAAAGCCAGGTAGGTCCAGGGACTGGTGCAATCGAAGTAAAATTCAAGCTTGACGCTGGGCATAACGATTAAGATAAGCCTGAAAGTCCGGCGACGGTTTTTTCGTACAGATCTTCGCTAAGCTTAAGGCAGTTATGCCGCCACTTTGAGGATTGGGGCCATAGACGTTCCATCATGTATGAGCGCCATTGCGCCGCTTCTTGGCTATCTGGCGCGTCGCACTTAAACCGAAACCAAACGTCGACCAGAAGCGCGCGGGTGACTTCGTCCGGTGAGTGCGTGCCGAACTCAACGATGCCTCCTATAACCTCTGCATCCGGTATGGTTTGTTTTACACCCTGAAAGGTCACGCCGGAAAAGTCGGGGCGAAACTTAAAATGGCCAAAAGTGGAGAAGGTTTTTTCTACCTTCTCCTTGCCCCACCAGTTGGAAAGGTGGTTAAACGCATTTTCTCCGGGAGCGTCAAAACAAACAACAAAGATGTCGTCGCTTGGGCCGACTCCAGTGTGCCAATCGATGTACCCGACAAAGCGCACATGGCTAAGCGTTTCAGATATAATATCGCGCAGCAATGTATTCGACCATTCGGGGGTGACGCCGCCATAACCGGTTGCTTGAGGGTAGTCATATTGCCCTTCCATGACCGCGCGCCGAAACGTCTCTACGCCAATTTCTTTTTCTACATCTTTGAAGTCTTGTTCAAATTTTGCAAACGCCTCTTCGCCAGGTTGTTCTATCTGCAGAAGCGGAACCAGTTTGCCAAAATCTGTATTTGAAGGGTGAGGGCGTGTGTGATCGATAAAGTTTCG
>JBCDBL010000084.1:0-19521 GCA_039183635.1 Pseudomonadota bacterium | reverse complement strand
GCGGAACGTGGGGCGTTTGCTTCATATTACGGTATTTCAGAAGATCTAAACACCCGCGGTTGCATAGACCCTGATTTGCGAAAGGCGCCTTTTGCACGGCGTGAGATTATAATATTGCAAAGATCTGCTGGCCGGCTCGGCAAAAGCCTGTCGATAACAACCGATTGGATAAAGCGTGAACGGCTTTCAGGTTCTGGCGTTCGTTTTTTGTCCGGCGTGACCTATAAAAAGATCGATGATGACGGCCTGCATATAGAAACAGAAAAAGGCCCAGATATTATTCCTGCAGATACAATCGTTTTGTGTACAGGACAAATTTCGAATGCGGCATTTAGAAAAACATCACCTGACCGGCCTGACGGCATCCGAAAAATCGGAGGGGCCCGCCAGGCGGCGGGGCTTGACGCCTATCGTGCAATGAAGGACGCAATTGATGTCGCTGTGAGCCTGGACAAAGGCGTCGTTTGATTAAGGCGATCCGCCGACGCGGCGGCTTGCAATCACTTTATGGTTGCGCTTCAGGTGAGGTCTTGTCGTTTGCTTTACGAACATTACTTTCGCGAATTTGCAACATATTCGCCATCAGGCGGTCTGTCAGATATTGAAATTGTACGATTTCTTCATTGCTGAAGCCTTTCAGCGCTGCTTCATAATAGGTTCTGATTTCGTTTGTTAACGTGGACCATAGCTTTGCGCCGCCCTTGGTAAGGCGCACCAGTCGAACGCGACGGTCGGATGCCTTCTGCACACGTTCGGTAAGGCCGGCCTGTTCAAGTCGATCCAGAAGCCCGTTTACGTTTTGGCGAGAGACGAACAGGTACTCGGCCAGCTCGTTCACGGTTAAGCCATTTTCATATCCTGGGCTCGCCAACGCGCCCAAAACAGACCATTGCTGCGTCGTCAGTTTAAGCGACGCTGTCCAGGCCGTTCCGGTGACATGCATCAGGTTTGTGGCTTTGAACATTCTGAACAGCAGGCGGTTCGCCATATGAAATCGTTCGTCGCTCATGGTGGGCGTTTTCCTTAGACCGTCTCTTTACGTAACGCTTTTGCATACCCTGTCGCCGGCTCAGAGCCAAGTCGATGCAATATAGCTGGAATTTCATGTAAATATATTTACATTAGGTTTTGCATTATAACGCAAAGGCGAATTCCATGGCTGTGTCTTCTCTCGATCCAAGCAACCCGCATTGGCCGATCGTATCGCGCCGGTCTATTCGCAGGTTTTTGCCGACCCCCGTTGCGCGCGAGACGGTGGTGCGCATCCTCGATGCAGCGGCCCATTCAGCCAGCGGCCATAATATTCAGCCCTGGAAGGTTTACGTCGTCGAGGGGAATACGAAGCAAAAAATTACAGAAAATATACTGAACGTAATTGCAACTGAACCTGAGGCGCGTCATCAACCCGAATTCGACTATTACCCCACCGATTGGTTTGAGCCGTACATCGGCAGACGCCGTGACGTTGGGTTTAAGCTATATGAATTGTTAGGCATCGCCCGAGAGGATAAGGAAGGCCGGACCCGGCAGTTGCATGAAAACTTTCATTTTTTCGGGGCGACCGTCGGCCTGTTCTTAACATTTGACCGCCGTCTCGCCACGGGAACCTATATGGACATGGGAATGTTTCTGCAGTCAATCATGGTGGCGGCGCGTATTGAGGGGCTGGACACGTGCGCTCAAGCCATCTTCACATGGTATCATAAAGTGTTGCGCGACATTCTTCCAATACAAGAAACAGAAATATTGGTCTGCGGAATGTCGTTGGGGTATGCCGACCCCGAAGCCCGTGAAAATCAGCTTGTCGCGCCAAAACAAAAGTCAAATGAGTTTACGCATTATTTCAGCTGATTTCACGGTCGAGGCTTTTGGCGATCAGCTCCTTCATTATTTCATTGGAGCCGCCATATATCGTCTGTACACGCGCATCGACATAAAGTCGTGCGATGAGGCTTTCCGACATAAAGCCGGCGCCGCCGAACAGTTGCACGCACTCGCTGATAATCTGATTTTGTAAATCTGACCCCATGAATTTCGCCATGGAGGCTGTTGCGGTGTCCAGCGTATCTTCTTCTGCGGACGCAATGGCGTCATTCAGGAAACTGCGCAGCATCTCAGACTTGGCTTTGGCTTCAGCCAACTTAAATCGTGTGTTCTGCATGTCGTAAAGTCGTTTGCCGAACACGGTGCGGTTTTGCGTAAAATCTATGGTCGATGCGATTGCGCAATCGATGGCGCCGAGAGCTTTGACCCCTAGGACGAGTCGTTCCCATGGCAGCTGATTCATCAGTTGCGGAAAACCTCGATCCCGCTCCAGACCCAAAAGCCAATCTGAAGACATTCTAATGTTATCAAAAAACAAGTCGCTTGTATCGCTGCCTGGCGTTCCGATTTTCGCCATAGCAGAGCCGCGCGTCAGTCCCTTGCACTCGTGCGCGTCAAGAAGAAACAAGGAAAGGGCGTCACCGGAGCGCCCAGGCTTGGTGCGCGCTGCAACGATGATTAAATCCGCTATCGTGCCGTGGGTGATGTAGGTTTTAGCGCCGTTTAGAACGTACCCACCTTCAACCGCCTTGGCTGTGCTGGTCATGGCGAGGAGGTCCGACCCGCAATCAGGTTCCGTCATAGCGATCGCGCCAATGATGGAGCCGTCGACCAGGCCTGGAACCCATTTTGTTTTTTGTTCGGATGTTCCGTAAGCAAGGATATAATGCAAGACGACCGTCTGGATCATAAAGCCCCAGCTCGTTTCGCCCTTCAGGGCCGTCTCATAAAGCACGATCGCTTCATAGCTTTTTCCCGCACCGGTCCCTCCTAATTCCTCCGGTGCGGCGGCGCCCAGCAATCCCATTTCCCCGGCGCGCATCCAGAAGCTGCGATCGGCGTAGCCTTGTGCACGCCATTTGTCTTGCTGCGGCGTCATTTCACGCTCAAAAAAACCGCGAACCGACGCTTGAAACTGAGCATGTTCTTCTGTGAACCAGCTTGCTGAAGTTATGCCTGTCTGTCGCATTTCATTCCTTAAGTGTCTTTTTCTGTCGCTTGCGACGATATTATAATATGTAAATATATTTACTTAAAGTGTGATTTTTGGATTTTGCGGGGCTGAACGGCTTCATTCGCCCAAGAAAAAACCGCCGCGCCTGTACATAGGGGGCGCGACGGTTAGAACTTTATAAGCTTGGCGCTTTGCTATGCACCTATGCTCCGCGTATGGCGTAGACGCCATAAGGTCTTAATTTAGTTCTTATCGTAAAATTCCTTTGAGAACGTCCAGAACACATCATAACCGCTGTAATCGTTGGCATGTTTGCCACCGGTCATTACGCGCAGAACCAAGGGCAGCGTCCTATCGCCGGGCACGGAGTGTCCGCCATTTTCCACAATCGCGTGTGCGACCGGCGCGCCGCTGCTGCAATCGTTATAAGTAACGATTTGGGTTAGCGTCCCGTCCTTCGGGTCGCTGTCTGGCAATGTTGATGTATCCGAGACCGTGCTGCAGCCGTTTACGTCGCGCCAGAATTCAATTGTTCTGGGGGAGGAGATTTGTGGGTCGATCGGGTGGCCTTCATACTCGCGTGTTTCCATCCAAAGAAATCGAGAATATCCGCCTTCGAATCTGTTTGTTATGTCTTTGGTGCCATGATTGATCATGGCGGGTGTGGCGTGGGCGCATCCCTTTTCGATTTGGTATTTACTCACAGGCGAGCCAAAAGAACCCACAGATCTGAAAGGTATCTCCGCTTCGCAGGCGATCCGCATGGACATTGTTCCGCCGTTGGAATAGCCCACAAGGCTTACATCGCGTCTATCGAAACCATAGTCCGCCGCCAGTGATTCTATTAAATCAAGTAATACGGGGAGTTGGTCCGGTAATTTTTGGGCGACAGGGTGATGCAGGTTTTCACCGTCTTTCCAAACTTGAATTTCACCGCCTGCGTCGGCCAGGAGAACGAGAATTTCCTCACGCGTCGCCAGAGCTTGCAAGTTTCCGTTCGATAACCAATATTGCCCTGCCGCCGTCAAGCCGGCGCCGTGGAGAACGACCAACATGGCTTGGGGAGAGGCGCCATTTTCCGGCTTAACCAATCTGTAATCCAGACTTCCGCTCGCGCTCGTGAAGACGGCGTCGCATGCTGCTTGCGTACTGTCTGCGCAATCTACGAGGGCGGGGCGGTCAAATTGCTTGATCGCATTTTGCATCATAAGAAAACCGCCGCCGGCGACAACAACGACTACGACGACCAGGCCGCCTAGGATTTTTAACAATTTCATAGTGTATACCCCATATTTACACATTCAGTAGTGTTACGATGACTTCGTAAAACTTCATGTATTTTCCTAGAGCGTGTCGCGCAAAAAGCGGATACCGGTTTTCGCAAAAAGTCGAACAAGTGTTCGACGGTCAAAACAAAGACTTAAGAGCACGCCCGTGTGAATCCGATTAAACGAAACGTACTCTAGTGTTGCAGACGGCCCTTTGCATAATCCCAAAACAACGTGTATCCGCTAAAGCCTGTCGGCCGTTTGCCGCCTTGCATGAGCTGAAGGATAAGGGGAAATGGCCTGTCGCCGGGAATGTAATGGCCGCCGTTTTTGATAACGACATGAATAACGGAGGTCCTGTCAGAAACTGAAGACTCATATGTGTGTATTTGAGTCGAGGTTCCGTCTTTCGACGCACTTTTGAGATTTTCGACTTTTGCTGTCGTTGTGCATCCGTTGGCTTTACGCCAAAAATCGACCGTTTGTTGGGACGACAATGCGGGTTCCAGACCTTTTTGGCGAACTTTAATGCCATAAAAAGATGCGTACCCGCCATGGAAGGGATTAGCAGAATCCGCCGTACCATGCACGATCATTGCAGGTGTTGGGTGATCACACCCCCTATCAATTTGATAATGCGTCGTTGGCGACCCAAATGCGCCTACAGCGCAAAATGGTAATGGCGCCTCACAAGCAAGACGCATGGCCATTGTTCCGCCGTTGGAGTATCCGGCGATTGCGACATTACTTCTACTGATGTTGTGTTCCGTCGTTATCTTATCAATCAGTGCGAACAATAAGGGCGCTTGGTCTGTCATTTCCTTGACCATCTCATGGTTCGGGTGCTCGTAGTCGAGCCAGCTATTGGAGGGGCCGCCGGTTTTTGCGCTCGGTAACAGAACAATAATGTTCTCACGGGTTGCAAGGTCCTGAAGTTGTCCGTCTGAAAGCCAGTCTTGAGTCGGCCCACTGAGGCCTGCGCCATGTAACATAACAAAAAGGGCGGCGGGCGGCGTCTGCGAGTCCGGATAAAGCAATCGATAGGAAAGGTCGCAATCGGCGCTCTTAAAAACTCCGTCACAAGATGTCTTCGGATGTACGCCGCAGGCCTCAAGAGGCGGACGGTTAAATTTTGCAACAGCGGCGCGAAATGCGATCACCGCGAGGATGGCAATGACGACGAGAAACCCGACGACGCCAGCGATAATCTTCAAGAGCAACAATGTCATATCATCGACACCTTTAATTCTTCCAACGTTTGTGTTTTAGAAATGATAAAAGTATACAGTACGCATATACTTACATAAAAGACTTACTCTGCTTTTTTGTAAACAACGCCTGCTTTCATCACGAAATCGACAGTCAACAACTCCGCAATGTCTTCCAGCGGATCTCCGTCAACTGCGATAATATCTGCCGATTTTCCAACTTCTATGGCGCCTATGCGCGCCTCAAGCCCAAGGTGACGGGCGCTTGTTACGGTGGCGGCGCGTATTGCTTCTTCCGGGGAAAGACCTGCCTCAACGAGGCGTAGCAACTCGTTCGCATTTTCTCCGTGTTTGGACGGGCCGGAATCAGATCCCAATGCAATGGGAACGTTCCGTTTTTTTGCGATTTTAACGGCATCTAACATAGCCGTGCTGAATGCTTCAGCGATTGGCTGGGGCAGGCCAAAATTGACGGCGGCCGATTCCATCACGGGTCCGATCACAAGGGTTGGGACGAACGTCGCCCCTGTTTTTTTTGCGAGTTTTGCGGCTTCGTCATCCATATACGAGCCATGTTCAATAGAATGAACGCCGGCGCGCAGGCACTGTTTGATTTTGTCAGGCGACATGGCGTGGCATGTCACTTTGCGTTCCATTGTTTTCGCCGTTTCAACAATAGCTTCCAGTTCTTCGTCAAAAAAAACGATAGGCGGCGTAAGACTGCTTAGCGGCTCGCCCCCGGATAGGGTGACCTTAATCACGTCGGCGCCGGCTATGATTTGTTGGCGGGTTATGCGTCGACACTCATCAGCGCCGGCGCAGCCGACTGCGCTATTATAGTTTTTATCTTCCGCTACGGCTCTTATCTGGCGGCCTGACGCCAAAACACGCGGGCCAGGGGTTTTGCCCGCGGCGATCGCATCGCGCAGGGCAAAGATGGCCTCGTCGCCGCCGCCGAGATCTTGGACGGTTGTAAAGCCCGCCATCAGTGTTTTCCTGGCGTTAACGACGCCGTCAAACGCAAATTCGACTTGATTTTGCGTGAGACTTTTAAAGAAAGCAGCAGGCCCATATTCCGTCAACAGATGCGTGTGGGAATCGATCAAGCCCGGCAGCACGGTCATGTTTTTTAGATTTATCGTGGCCGCGCCTTGCGGCGGTGTTGCATACCCGTCTCGGATTTCAGAAATCCCAGCGCCTGAGATAATAATCGTTTGTTCTGTTTTGACGTCTTCGCCCGGGATGGCGATCAAACGGCCGGCGTGAATATACGTAACTTCAGGCTCGGCGTTTTGCGGCATAACCATTTGTCCGGACGCCGGGATAAGCACCGCCAGTACGATGATAAAAGAGGCGCAAAGACTTTTTATGAGACTGAGCATTATATATCGCCTCCCTTGTAAACGATGCCTGCCTTCATGACGAAATCAACCGATTCCAGCACGGACACATCTTTGAGAGGGTCATCGTCCAGAACGGCTATAATGTCGGCGGCTTTTCCTTTTTCAATGGCCCCCGTCAGGTGGTCGACGCCCAGATGCGTTGCAGCAATGATCGTTCCGGCTCTCAGTGCTTCCATAGGCGTCAAGCCGGCCCTCACCAGCAGGGAAAGTTCTTGCGCATTTTGTCCGTGAACAGCTGCTCCGACATCCGTACCCAGTGCAATTGTCACACCGCTTTTTTGAGCCCGTGCGGCGGCTGCGACGAGACGAGAGGTGAATATTGACGCTTCTTTGCGAAATGCCGGAGGGGCCATTGGGTTGGCGGCGAAAGCTTCCATGACCTGTCCCGCCATCATCGTCGGCACGAGCACGGCCTTTGCTTTGCGGAACAATCGGACGGCTTCGTCGTCGAGGTACGTGCCGTGCTCGATCGAATGCACATTTTGTCGAAGGGCGAACTTTATTGCGTCGGCCCCATGCGCATGGACGGCGACTTTCCGATTCATGCTTTGCGCAGTCTCAACGATGGCGCGTAATTCTTCAGCTGTGAACCGCGCCGGCGGCCCGTCGCCGCCAATCAGCGTTCCGCCGGTAATAGCCGTTTTAATAACATCGGCGCCAGACAGAATATGGTCGCGGGTAACGCGTCTGCATTCATCTACGCCGCTGCACCCTATAGAACCCTCTTGGCCATTCGGGGAGATCGCTTCGCCGGAAGCAAGAATACGCGGCCCTGGCAGCTGCCCTTTGGCGATGCCGTCTCGGAGCGCGAAAATGGCTTCGTTTCGGCTTCCAAGGTCTTGAACAGTCGTAAAGCCGGCCATTAACGTTGTGCGCGCATTCACCACCCCGTCCAATGTCGCTTCAGAATCATTCTGGGTCAGCATTTTGATCTGCGTAGCGGGACCAAGATTCATGAGGAGGTGAACATGGGCGTCGATAAGCCCGGGAAGCACGCTCGCATTTTTGAGGTCGATTGCGGTCGTTCCCTCCGGCGGTTTTGCATAACCGTCAATGATGCTGCTCACCATGCCGTCGGCGATAACAATCGTCTGCTTGGGTTTGGCCTTGCGCGCATTTACATCGATCAGCGTTCCTGCATGTATGTATGCGCCGCCGGACTGTTCGCCCCACGCATGCGCCTGGAGGCTTATAAAGCTAGCAAGCGCAATGGTTAAAAACTTTAAGGCGTCAAAAAACATAGACCAACTCTTGTGTGGCTTCAGACCCGCGTATCATGTCGTTAGAAGACGCAAGATTTATAAGATATTGATTTTTATGATTTTTCTATCCTATCTCATCTCAAAATAATTAGCATTTGGAAAGGATGGGGGCTTTACCCAGCCGGAGAAAAAGACGCCCATTTAGGAATTGCTTCTTTTATGCAAGGCATGCACTTGCATATACTCTTTGTGCTCTACTGCACGTATTTGTACACAGAGCGAATTAACCATAGCATCTACTCTCTATTATTGAGGGCGCTCGCTTAAAAGGATCGTATAGGGATTAAAATGAACGGTATTGATAATTTTTCTGGATTTGCAGATCCGGCATTCGAACCTCTGAAAGAAGCTTTTAAGCAGAACTTTGTGGAGGATAAAGAACTTGGCGCCTCGGTGGTCGTCTATAAAGACGGCGAACTTGTTGTTGATCTCCATGGGGGATGGACGAGTGAGGATAAAGATACGCCATGGTCTGAACACTCTGTTATGTGCACAATGTCGGCTGTTAAAGGCCCGACGGCTATTTGTCTGCATCTCTTGATCGACAGAGGTGAGTTGGAACTGGACCAGCCCGTCGCCGACATATGGCCGGAATTCGCCAAGAACGGTAAAGGCGAGATCACCGTCCGGAATGTTTTGACCCACCAAGCGGGTTTGCCTTCTTTGCCGAATGCGCCCCTGGGCTGCGCCTTTAATTGGGAGGTGATCGTCAAGGCGATTGAAGATCACGAATTTGTCATCGCGCCGGGAGATCCGGCCTATCATGCCCATACTTTCGGTTATCTTGCCGGTGAAATTATTCGCCGTCGGACCGGTTTAATGCCTGGTGACTTTTTCTTTCAAAATATAGCTGAGCCCTTTGACGTTGATTATGGGCTTTGTTGGGATGACCGGTTTGAGGGGCGCACGTCGGATTTCACTCCTCCCTTTATGCCGCCGCCGGAACACTATCATACAGTTTCACCTGTATTGGAAAGTTTGATCAAAAGCGACGATTGGCGGCCGAAAATAAGCAACATGCTTTTTCCTTTCTTTGACACCTCGCACGATACGTGGAGGCGTTTTGAAAATCCGGCCGCTTTCGGGCACGGAAGTGCGAGGGGACTTGCCAAGCTTTACGCTATCCTGACGGAAGGGGGCGCACTGGGAGATCGGCGCCTTATGTCGGAGGCGGCTGTCGCGCGCATGCAAGAAGAGTGCTGGCATGAAACCGAACTTACCACAAACGGCCTCTGGCGTTATGGTCTCGGGTTTATGCACGACACTCCTCGCCTCTTGCCTTGCGGCGAGGGCGGCTTCGGGCACCCTGGAAATGGCGGCGCGATGGGCTTCGCTAACCCCAAATTAGGGATCAGCTTCGCCTATGTCATGAACCACAGGCATACAGCACAGGACGGAATGGCCTCCTGCGGTCCCAGAGCGGAGCGTTTGGCCGGGAAAACCCTTGAAATCGCAGGCGAACTTACCCCATGCTAGCCTATAGCATGGAAATGCCCGAAGAGATCATTATTAGCGGCGCCTCTGAATACTGCGCCGAAGATCGGTTTGACGATGTCGAGACCGAAGATGGTCTTTTGCTGCGGATTCTCAATATTCAATTCGACGAGGACACATCTCTGGAAGCTCCGATTGACAGGGTCGGCCTGTCATGTGTGCTGGAAGGCTCTTTCGAAGGCCATGTCGACGGATTGCCCGATCTTGTTGGCGATAGCAGCCAATTGAGAGTGTTCTACTGGACCGGGGCGAAGTCCATTCATTTATCTTACCCTGCTGGAACGCATTTGCGCTGCGTTCAGCTTCTCATTTCTCCTGACTACATTGAAAAACATCTCGCTGTGAAAGCGGGTGTCGTGCCGGAACTCTTGCTGTCTGCATTAAATTCTGAAGAGGGCGGGTATTACATGGATCAGCGCCGACTGCAGCCGGCGCTTCGCGTGGTCGCCGAGCAGGTCATGCGTTGTCCTTTAACCGGCCCCTTGCGCGACAAGTTTTACCATGGCAAAGCGCTTGAGCTTTTGGCTCTTGGCTTCTCGGATCTACATACGGAAGAGCCGAGCAAGCAGGCTATGCTGCTCAGTGTTTCTGACGTAGAACGCGTCCGCGAAGCCCGCGACATACTGTTGGCGGACCGTGTATCGCCGCCAACCTTAGCTCAATTATCCCGAATGGTTGGCCTCAATGAATTTAAGTTGAAGCAGGGCTTCCGTTTTGTGTTCAACACAACGGCTTTCGCTTTGTTGAATATGGATCGAATGGAAGAGGCTGAGCGTCTGTTAAGGGAAGGACGCTTAAATGTCGCCCAGGTCGGATACAAAGTCGGCTACGCGAGTAACGCTGCGTTCTCCCGCGCTTTCAGGCGGTGTTTTGGCTATCCTCCAAGCGCCATTCTGCGCAACAGTGCGTTAGAGAACGATCCTGATGACGATGAATAGAAATACACCTTTGCTCTCAAGTCGCCTTGATTACTCTAATAATATATGATGACAGCTTCTCTTGTCGGCGGAACTCCGACGGCGAAAAGAGCTTGCGATAACTGGCGGCGCCTGTGATGCGCCAATCAGAACTGTTTGCGTCTTATGTGATTGACGGCGATGGCGGATACGGCTTTCGGTGTCTGTTTTTACAGACGTATGGGCGTTGAACCAGTCATCCTCTTCGCTTGCAAACTGAGTTAGTCTTTATAGCTTGGGTCCAGCCTGTCCAGTTTACGCATAAGCATCGGCCACTCTCTGTCGCCATTATTATCAACATGCGTCATAGTCCAGTACTGATCGCGTACGGTATTCAAGTCGACGGCCTTCGGCGTAATGCTGTTTGCGCCGGATTGCATAATACGTAGTTGGTAGCGACACGCCTGTTCTATCCTATAGAGATGAAAAAACGCCTGAGAGATCGTACGGCCCGGAATCAAGAAGCCATGATTTCTTAATATTATGATTTCCGCGCCGCCCTCGAACAAAGCTGAGATGCGGTCGCAGGCGTTGCCCTTTGTCACTTCTGAATCGTTGTAGTCCAGGTACCCGATTTTGCCATGAAACATGATGCCGTACTGTGTGATCGGTTCCAGTTCGCAGTCTAAAGCGGAAAATGGAACGCCATACTCGGTATGGGCATGTATGCAGGCATTATACTCTGGCCGTGTGTTAAGGGCGCTTTTTGTGAAGTTATATGCGTCAATATCAACGCCTGAAAACTTCTCCAGTTTTGGCTCGGCTTTTAAGGAGCGTTTATAAAGGTCCGAAGCGCGTGCAAGTTCCGGCAGCAGGCCGTAGCCGCCGACGATAAACTCATCTTCGCTATCACTTATACGTGCACTAACAAATCCGTCGGTAAGGTCTGTAAGTCCATACACGCTGAGCAGGCGATAACATGCAGCGACGCCAATGCGTGCGTCTTGCTCACGAGCTGAGATTTGCGATTTTGTTTCCACGGCGTGTAGTGTTGCAATATTTTCCATAATGGACCTCTCTAGGCAGAAAATTTATCGCTGTTCGGGACTAAGGAGACGGGGAGGCTTGCTTGGGCTCCGGCAAAGCCGCACCGAGCTCATGGACGAAGTCGATACGACGTGTGAACGCCTCATCAAACGCTTTTGCACCGTAGAGCAATATTGCGGCGTCCTTAGTGGGAATGATTTTTAAAACACTGCCTCCAAAGCCGACATGGCCGAAGGAGTCGAGATCGATGACATCTGTTTCAAAATCAATGTCGTACACAAATGTTGCAAGTCCGTAGCCGGCTTTACGATATGTGCGTAACTCCGCCCCCGGCGCTATAGAGGCGGGTGTGGGGCTTCGCATGTAATCGACCCATCCGTCGGGAAGAATGCGGGCCTCTTCCCATACGCCGTCGCGCAGTAAGAAGTGTGAAAACCTGGCCAGGTCACAGGGGCTCCAACGTATGCCGGATGCGCCGTACCATGTGCCTTTCTTGTCAAACTCCGCTTCGGTGTTGATCATACCGAGTGGATGAAGGATGCGATCGTTGAAAAACGCAGCAACTTCATCGGCCCCGCCGTCCAGCTTGTTGCGTAGAATATATCCAATTAAACCAGGTGCGCCGTCGGAGTATTGAAAGTGCGTTCCAGGCGGATAGGCGAGGGGCTTGTCAATCACATATTGGGCGATGTCTTCATAGCCGCCGCCGAACGCCATGCCGAGCAAATCCATCATCTCATTCCATTGCAGGCCGCTCGTCATTTGCAATATGTGCGCATGAGTGATCGCCCCACGTGGATCGGCTTTTTTCTTATGCCACGCAGGAATATCCGCAGGCGCTTCAATATCGATCATGCCGTCCCCATGCATGACGCCGGCAATTGTCGCACCCATCATTTTTGCTATGGACATTGTGTGGGCTATGCCGTCGCAAGAATAGCCCTCCGCATAACGTTCATAGACGATGCGTCCCTCCTGAACAATGACGAGGGCGTGGGACAGGCCGAGCGCCTCAACCTGGTCGTTCGCCATAAGCGTGTCGGCGATACGATGTATGGTCGCGGTGTCCGCCGTCGACGGTAAGGGCGAACGCGGCCATTCTTGCGTCGGCCATGGGGTCTGCGGGTTCTGGTCGTGAAATGCGCTGAATGTAAATTCAGCGGCTTGCGGCTGGCCGGCGACAAAAAAAATCGTAGCGATAAACGGTGCGAAAAATTTCATGACAAACGCCTATTTTTAGCGTATTAAGTAATTAATAGGGGTATTAACATAAACTTGGCCGGAAGGAAACTCTAAATGTTCGCTATTGGTCAGCTGATGAAATATGGCCTGCTGTTTCTTGCGGCCGCGGTTTTATGCGGCGCTGGGGCTTTGGCGTATCAGGTCGGGGAAAAATCCACGCGGCTGACGGCGCGGTGGGTTTGCCCATGCGTATATGTCGAGGGGCGTGCGCTGGAATATTGTCTTTCTATGACGCCAGCTCCCGTGGAAGGTTTTGTGTCCGTCCGACAAGATGACGACGAGGAATATGTTGAGGCCAAAGCGCTTCTATTTTTTAAGTCGAAAGCACGTCGCGTTCCTGGTCAATCCTGTATTTTGGAATATTAACCAGGGTTGAAACAGGCGAAGGGGGCCTTTTCAGGCTGATGTCTGCGATGTTCGCGCGCAGGCTGTAGTCTTTTTGTTATCCTATTGATATAATTGCGCCTTTAACAAATTGGCGAATTAAGTGATGGCGATGACGCAAGCACCTGCAAAAAAACGAGGCCGGCCGAGTAAGAAAAGCGCGAACAGTGGCGGTGCGGCGCCGGACTTGTCTTTAAAAATCATTTTACAAAGAGCTTTAAGGCTTGCAAAAAAAAATCCGCTGGAAGATGTCTCAATCGTTCGCCTCTCAAAAGAATTTGAGGTGACGCCTGCCGCAATTCATTATTACGTATCAACACGGAGCGTTCTTATATCGGGCGTCATGAACGCCTTTTATCGCGAGCTTTATAAGTCATTTCCAGAACGCAAATCCTGTTGGCGCGAAGACGCTGAAGCTTGCGCTGAGGCGCTGTATAAAATACTCCGCACATACAAAGGCGTTGCTCATTATTTAGTGTCAAATAATCAAATGCGTCTTGGTCAATTGCCCTCCAGCACGGAGCGGGATTACGGGTTGATGGTGTTCGACCGGGTTGTTGGCGTTTTTAAGGATGCCGGTTTCGGTGCTGAAAACGCCGCTTTAGCGTGGCATCTGCTTGCACAAACGGCGTTGAGCGTCGGGCATAGCGAGGCGGTGGGCAATATACCCAAACAAACCCAAAAAACCGTATTGCGACGTATTGGGGAGGAGCGCATCCAAGCGTTTCCAGGTGTTGCTTTTGCATTCGAAACGTTGACGGAGCTGGATGCCGACGTCAATCGTCGGGCTTCTTTTGAGATGATGTTGAACTATTTGGAGCTCCTGGCGAAAAAGCCGCCGCACATTACGTCTTAAAGGTCGAATTTTTAGAGCTTGTATTTTTTAATACCCCTATTAAAATAGATATGTTGCAAGGCGGCTGAGCAAAACTGCGTCTGTCATAACCTGTGGCGCTTTAGACCCGTTGCCCCGGGGCGCGGTCTTTACACGTTCACCGCGTCTGCGCCAGTGCGCGCAACGCGCGGATTATTATATTTTAGGGAGAGTGTTTGTGACCAGTGTTTCAGAGGAATCGACTAAAGCGCCGGCAGATAAGGCGTTGCAGGAGGTTTCGGCCCTGCAAGGCAAGGCGCATCACCGCCTTTATGAAGCAAATATACGTTTGGAAAAACATCCGTCTACATCTGTAAAATATGTCAACGGACGTAGTTTGCTGGATCTTGCAGCTGCGCATTTGGCTGTCGCCAAGTGGAAGCTTGGGCGTGCGACGGATGCTTGCATTGGCCTGGCTTCTTCGGCAAACCCGGATCAGGATATTCAGGACGCGGGCCGTGCGTTCAAAGCCGCGTTAGAGGCGATTGCACGGGCCGATGCTCTATTCGATGGCGTGGCCGGCGAAACTTCGGCGCCGGGAGCCGTTGATATTGATTACGATGACAAAGGAACAGAAATTACGTTTGCTGATGATGTTCCTCTTGTGCCAACGATTTGCCCTGTGGTTGTGTTGCGTGGTGGGGCCTACGATATGGGACGCCAGTACGCCGATCAAATCATCGACATATATGGCCCTTGGGTCTTCGAAGAAATAGCTCGTAAGTCTTTTTCTGCTGAAACAAGAGATGTAATTGCGCGATGGGCCGAGGAGTTGCGGCGCTGGACGCCTCAAATCATCGATTTTGCCGTCGGTTGGGCGGGCGGCGCGGCCGCGCGCGGCGTTCCCCTTACGGAGGAGCAGGTGTTGTCCTTATGGACAAGCGAATACGCTCCAGCCGAGCATATTACCCCCATGGGGTTTCGCGGTCAGGAGCAAAACGAAAAAGCACAGGCTTATCTTGCTATAAACCCGATAGAGGAGATGCCCTGTAGCGGCGCGTGTGCTTGGGGGCGGGCGACAGCCGATGGTCGTTTGATCGCTGCATCAACAACGGATCATGATTGTACGCATCAAGCGACAATTGTCGCCTATCCGGACGAAGGCAACGCTTTTATTTATACGCCTTTCTCGGTAACGGGCATTATTCCTGTTATCGGCCAATACTATATGGCGGGTCATCCGGGTATGAACAACAAAGGCGTTGCTTATGTCCACCATGGGGGCGGCGCGCATGTTGCGGAACCGGAGGAGCTTTGGGGGTACGGTGTGCGGCGCGGCGCGTCGACGCTGCATGTTCTGCAGTTTGCGGACACGGCTGAATCGGCTCGCGACATCGAGTTGTCGATGCCCATTGGCGAGACCAACGGCATACTTGGTTCAGCCGGTGGGTTCTATGCGGATGCGCAGTATGCCTATGTTTTGGAGTCGCGCCATAATTCTAAGGACAATGGAGCGCCGATCATACGAGAGCATACGGTTTTCAATGGTGACGAATGCGATATCTTGTATGCAAATAATAATTCTTTGCACCCGGATACGCGAAATGGTTATGTCAATGGCGCGCCGGGCTCTTTTTCCAGTCGCCAAGAGGATTATCTGACATATGATTCCACAGCCGGCTGGCACGTGAATGCGCCCATTGAAAAATTACCCGTCAAAAGCGCCCTTCAATTGCTTTTGACAATGTCGACAAAATCGTCCCAAGGCCGAAATCGATATCTTTATAAGGCCTTGTCGACCGCAATTGGCGATATTGATGAGGATTTCATGTTCTCGGTGTACCGTACCGGTGCAAATGTCGACACCGACATGTCGAATAATGATATTGCGAAGGTCTATTTGTCGGGCAAGCCGTGGGATGTCTCCGCGGCGCAAAGGGCGAATGCTTTCACGGCTGTCATGGCGCCCGATAACGGTCCAAATGGGAAGTATTGGGCTTGTATCGGCCCCGCCAAACGCGGCTTGCCTGCCATTGGTCCGGCCCATGGCTTTTTCTATTATGATGAAACCGCAGCATTTTGGGAGTTGACGCTTGCTGAAACCCCTGAGGATATGGCGCGTCTTGCCGTTGAAAAAGCCGAAAAGCTCTATACGGATGCATCGGCCGCCTTCGAAGCATTGCCACAGGAAGATGACGTGCGGACTTTTTACGGCGCCTTCTTGGACAAGGCGGCGAAGAGCTTAAGCGCGGCTAAGGCGCTCATTGAAGATGCAGAGTTTGGAACGCACCTGTCGAAATTATCTTTGTGCGTGCGCGAAGCAACGCGTGCTCAAGTTCGTGCGACCCAAGTCACGGATGCTGTACATCCACCGCAAGGTCTGAAGCTGCACTAAAGCTGTTCGCCTTTTGTCGTGCGTCTGCAAACGGCCCTGGAATCTTTGTTTTGAGCGTGTGGGACGATCTTCGTCTGATCCGTGTCGCGTGCACAACGCGCTCTAAACGCCTGCAGGCGAACTGTGTGGGGTGCGCCGTCGGGAAAACGCGCCCAACCAAAACTTTAAGCGCGGTCTCAGGACTATAGAGGCAGCGACGGTTTATGCGAGAAGAAGGTGCGTCGACAAGATATAAAACGGAGTGAAGAACAAATGCACCGACATTGGGCGCCACCAACGGCTAAAACCGTGGGGCGTCCATTTCAGGGTCGACATATGAAATAAAATCCACAAAAACGGATTGGCGAGGGCGAACGCCTGTGGGTAGCGCGTGTCCCCGGACCAGACGGCGATGGAAAAGAAAACAGAACCGACGAGCAGCACAACTAAAGAACACAATACGATAAACCGGAAATAAGCGTCGTGCTTTTCACGAACTGCGGCCAATGCTTCTTGCGCCGTTTCGTCATGTTTGTAGCGCTCCTGTACGCCAATCAGCGAGCCGACAAAGGGAAACGTTCCGTGGGCGTAAATGCCGATATAGGCGAATAGGCTAATGCCTATGACGCCTGGCCAGCTCGCCCATGAGCCCTGTAAGCCATAGGCGACAGGAATCATGCCGATCGCCCATAAAGGAAATGCGATGCAGGCGGCGGCAGGGCCGCCGACAAACACCCTCCATTGGGACCGTTCGGATATATCGCCCACACGGTCGATCATTGGTATGCGTTTATCGCTCACGAGCAAAAGGAGGTCGGCGATGGCGATGGCCAGAGATCCGGCGATGCCGATCAGTCCAAGGATGAGAATCAACGCATCAGACATGCTGATTTTCCTTATTTATACGCTTTGATGCTCGATCGCCCTGTGCGCGCATGTAAAATGTCGCTGGAAGAAAGGCGACAAGGGAAACGCAGCCGTAAACAACGGGAAACACAGCCAGTTGCGGGTTCTGCAGGACTTGAACAGCCACGATCGTTGCAAGGGCTATATTCTGTAGTCCAACCTCAAAAAGAATAGCTGTCGTTTGCTTTCTTCCAAGGCCGGCCGTCCGTGTCAGCAACCATGCAATAAAGCCTGCACTGAAAATAAGAAGCGCAGCCGCCGGCAGCGACGCCATTAAGTTTTTCAGCAACAGGTCAATATTTATCCATACGATCATCGTCACGGTGATGACAAGACCGAGACCGCCTGATCGATCAAGCCATGGTTTTAAAACGATATGAGCGTTTTTCCATATCGCTTTTAAACCGTATCCCGCCAAAAGAGGGATGAAGACAAGCACGATCAGTGTCAAAAATGTTTGCAGGAACGGTGCGACAATCGTGTCGGTTTGTCCGTAGGTGAGGGCGGTCGTCAATGTCAGAATTGTCGCCATGGATAGCGGCGAGGCCAGGGACGAAATTGATGTTAAGATAACGGAGAGCATTGTGTCGCCGCGCATAAGGTAAACCAGCGCATTTGATAGCGTGCCGCCGGGCGCTGACGCCAAAATTAGAAGTCCGAAGCCGATCTCGACCGGCAGGGAGAGGCCGATGACGACGGCGACGCCAATGGCGGGTAAAATAATGTACTGCCCGATGACGCCGACCAATACCGCACGCGGATTGCGTATCAACGCCTCAGCGGCGCGCCATGTCGTATCTAAGCCAATGGCGAGCGAAAAGACGATCACTGTAAAAGAGGTCGTGGCTATAAGAAGGGGGCTGACTTCCATATTTTTAACTTCTTTTGCGTCGCAACAATTTTGTTTGTACGCCGGAGGGCCGCCGCGGCGACGTCTATAATGATAAAATTATTACCCCTATTAATAAAAAGCAAGCGGATTATCGATAATTTGCAATTATCCTGGTTTTTGGCGCTTGCGCAATTGATTCCGCTTGACGTGAATATAATAGGGATATTAAATTAATAGGGATATAAAAATAAGGGGAGGTTGGCCATGAACCGACATATTCAAGAAAAAAGGCGTTATAATAATTTTCGTGTTTGGCTCTGCGCTGGGAGCGCTGCGGCCGCACTGTGTGCGGCGGGCGGAGGCGCCTTTGCGCAATCTGAGGCGACTGAAGTCGACACGATCATCATCACCGGCGAAAAACGCGAGCGGTCGCTCCAGGATACGACTTCAAGCGTCGGTGTTTTTACAAGCGAATCTCTGCGCGAAAATGCAATCGATAGTCTCGATGAAATCCTGCGCCTTACGCCCAATGTTTCGGGCAATCTTGATCAATTGACGATACGCGGCATCGGAACGTTCGGCGTTAGTGATCTTGGAGGGGACAGCTTTAACGGACAAACTTCGTTAGCTTCATCTATTGTCATTGATGATGTCATTATCCCTCAAAATATTTTGCGTGAAGGGTTTACGGACCTATGGGACGTCGGTCAGGTAGAGGTCTTCCGTGGCCCGCAATCCACAAATCAGGGGCGAAACGCCCTTTCCGGCGGTATTGTGATCAATACGGTTGAGCCCGGCTCAGAGTTTAGCGCTACGGTGCAAGGCGTCGTACAGGAGTTGAACGGATACAGGGCGTCCGGCGCGGTCGGTGGGCCTATCGCCGGCGATGCGCTGTCGGCACGGTTTTCCGTGGATTGGAACGAAACAGACGGGTTTATCGATCTCGACCCGCAATCGGGAAGCACAAACCCTACGGGTAGCGAAAGCGTAACTCTGCGCAGCAAATTCCTCTTTACACCTGATAGCGCACCGAATTTCTCCGCGCGTCTTGCTCTGTCCCATGTGGATCAGGAGCGCGCTCTGGCGTTTCAAAGTTTCGATGATCCCAACGTCACGTCTACAGGAACGCGCCTCAGCGAGACTCAGTTGACCACCGCTGCGTTGCGGCTGGAATATGACCTAAGCGATGCTTTATCGCTGACGTCCATCACCACGGGCGTCTACCAGGACAATGAGACGCCGTTCGAGGATAATGACGGAACAACCTTGCCGCTTGGCTTTGTCGTTGCGGCCTATGAAGAGACCACATACACCCAGGAGCTGCGTTTTGATTATGACGCAGGCGGTCGTTTTAAGTTGTTGGGGGGTGTATATTATTATGATTCCGTGCGCG
>JBCDBL010000083.1:0-19568 GCA_039183635.1 Pseudomonadota bacterium | reverse complement strand
GCCGCAGCGGTCGCCGTCCCCGTCAAAGCCGAGGGCGAGGTCCGCGCCATGGGCGGCGACCGCGTCGCGCATGGCGTGGAGCATCTCCATATCTTCCGGGTTCGGGTTATATTTCGGGAAGGTGTGATCGAGCTCTGCGTCGAGGGGCACAACATCGACGCCCAAACGTTCCAAAGCCTCCGGTGCGTAGGCGCCTGCCGTGCCGTTGCCGCAGGCGGCGACGATTTTTAAATTGCGGGTAAGGTTGGCGCTGGAGGCGATGTCGGAAATATACCGTTCACGGAGGCCCTCGACGAATTTATAGGCCCCGCCGGACGCTGACTTGCCGGCGCCGGTCAAAACAATCTCTTTTAAGCGGGACATTTCATCCGGGCCAAAGGTGAGGGGGCGCGCCACGCCCATCTTCACACCGGTCCAGCCATTCTCATTATGGCTCGCCGTCACCATGGCGACGCTCGGGATGTCGAGGTCGAATTGCGCAAAATACGCCACTGGCGACAAGACAAGGCCAATATCGTTCACCTCAATCCCGGCGGTCATGAGGCCGACGGTGAGCGCCTGTTTGATGGAGGTGGAGTAGCCGCGGAAATCATGGCCGACAACGATGCGCGGTTCTGCGCCAAGCTCATGGATCAGCGTGCCGAGACCAAGACCGAGGGCCTGAACGCCGAGCAGATTCAACTCCGGCCCAAACCGCCAGCGCGCATCATATTCGCGAAACCCCGTGGGCTTCACCAATGGCACGGTTTCATAGGCAAGCGTATTGGGCGAAAGGTCGGCGCGTGGCGTCGGCAACATAAGATGAGGATTCCCTTAGCAAAAGTCGCGGCATCATATCGGCAAGTCTGGCGTGGGCAAGCCGCTTTTAGCGGCGATAAAACGTGCTTACATTAAGGCTATGACAGAAGCGCTCTACAGCCCGGACATTTTGCGATACGCCGCCAATTTGCCGCCCGCCTGCCGGCTTGCCTCGCCTGACGCCAGCGCGAAAAAGGTGAGCCGGGTGTGCGGGTCAGAGGTGGAGGTCGACATTGCGCTTGATGGCGATGTCGTGTCCGATTTCGCGTTAGAAGCGCGCGCTTGCGCGCTTGGCCAAGCCTCGGCCTCCATCGTTGCGGAACGCCTGATCGGCGCGACGGCGCAGGAGATCCATGCCGCCCGAGACGCCATGCGGAGGATGTTGAAAGACGACGGCCCGCCGCCGGATGGTCGGTTCGCTGCTCTGGCCGCGCTAAAGCCTATAAAGGCGTACCCCCAACGGCACGCCTCTACACTTTTGATTTTTGAGGCTTTGGCGGCGTGTTTGGATCAGGCTTTGCCGCAGGCGGCGGATGACAATGCGGTGGCGACGTAAATGTCGGTTATAACGTCGGTCGCTATTGGAGCTTTGAAGCTCTACAAACGCATCCTCTCGCCTGTGCTCACTGTCCTTGGCGTCAGATGCCGCCACTTGCCGACCTGTTCGGACTACGCTGCGGAGTCGTTTCGACGTCACGGCGCCTGGCGTGGCGGTTGGCTGACTTTATCGCGGCTATGCCGATGTCACCCGTTGGGCAGTCATGGATGGGACCCTGTGCCGCAAAAACTACCGTTGGCGCGGTGGCGGCCCTGGCGCTATGGCGATTGGGCGTGGACGCCGCGCTTGGCGGCAAAGCAGGCGGAGATAAGCGACGATCAAACCCATAGCGGCCAAACCCATAGCAGCGCTTGTTGTTGTCATGGCGGCCGGCATGATGAGTTGCGCAATGGTTGAGGACCGCGTTCGCGCCCGGGCGCTGGGCGTTGCGCCCGGCGTTCTCGAGCCAGGGCCGCGCAATGACATCACGGATGTCGCAGGTGTCCTGGTGGGGCATGTCACGGTGATCGAAGGGGATGAGGTGCGCACCGGCGCGACGGCTATTCTGCCCCATGGAGGAAATCTGTACCGGGATAAAGTACCCGCCGGCCTTGATGTTTACAACGGCTTCGGCAAGCTCGCCGGCGCAACGCAGATTGAGACATTGGGGGAGATTGAAACTCCCATTGTCCTCACAAACACTCTGGCTGTGCCCCGGGCGATGGACGCCATTGTCGACCACACTCTTTCACAGCCTGGCAATGAACGCGTGCGGTCGGTGAACGCTGTCGTCGGCGAGACAAACGACAGCGGCCTCAATGACATCCGCAAACGGGTTCTCACCCCTGAAATCATCGGCGAGGCGATCAAAGCCGCCAAAAGCGCCCCCGTGGAGGAGGGCGCCGTCGGAGCCGGCGCGGGTACGATCGCTTTCGGTTGGAAAGGCGGCATCGGCTCAAGCTCGCGGGTTTTGCCGGCCAGTCTTGGCGGTTACACGGCGGGCGTCCTCGTGCAGAGCAACTATGGCGGCGTTCTTCAGATTGATGGCGCTCCGGTCGGCGCCGCGCTCGGCCAATATTACTTAAAAGAGCATGTGGATGCTGGCGACGGGGACGGGTCGATCATGATGATCGTCGCCACCGACGCGCCTTTGTCGGACCGGAACCTTAAACGTCTCGCCCGCCGCGCCCATGCGGGGCTTGCCCGCACCGGGTCTGCGATGACCAACGGTTCCGGCGATTACGCCATCGCGTTTTCGACCGCACAAGCGGTCCGTCGCGGCCCGGAGGGGGCGCAAGCGCCGGACCTCGCCAACGATAAAATGTCGCCTTTGTTCCAAGCGGTTATTGAAGCGACGGAAGAGGCGATCTACAACTCCTTGTTCATGGCGACAACCACGGAAGGCTTTAACGTCTCCCGTCAAGCGCCAAATACGATTGAGGCTTTGCCGCTCGATAAGGTGCGGGAAATTCTCAAAGAACATAACAGTTTGGACTAAACGCCATGGTCGCCATCACTTTGCCGGACGGATCGAAGCGCGAGTTTAACGCGCCCGTGTCCGGCGCGGATCTCGCCGCCGACATCTCAAAATCACTCGCCAAAAAAGCGATCGCCATGAAAGTGGACGGCGTGGTGGCGGATCTGTCGGATACGCTGGACAAAGACGCGACGGTGGAGATCCTGACCCGGGACTCCGGCGAGGACGCTTTGGAGCTGATCCGCCATGACGCCGCGCACCTCATGGCGCAGGTCATCCAGGAGATGTTCCCGGGCACGCAAGTTTCAATCGGTCCGACGATTGAAAACGGCTTTTACTACGATTTCGCGCGGGACGAACCGTTCACAACGGACGATTTTGAAAAAATCGAAGCCCGCATGCGCCAACTGGTGGAGGCGGACCTGCCCACGCGTAAGGAAGTGTGGGACCGGGATGCGGCGATCACCCATTTCGAAAAAATCGGCGAAAAGTACAAAGCCGAGATCATTCGCGATTTGCCGGAAGACGAAGAGCTCAAAATCTATTTCCACGGCGACTGGCATGACCTGTGCCGGGGGCCGCATCTTCCGTCGACGAAATATATCGGAACGGCCTTCAAGCTGATGAAGCTCGCCGGCGCCTATTGGCGCGGGGACGCCAAGAACGAGATGCTGCAAAGGATCTACGGCACCGCCTGGCCCAGCGAAAAGGAGCTGAAGGCCTATCTGACGCGCCTTGAGGAGGCGGAAAAGCGCGACCACCGCAAGCTTGGCCGTGAGATGGATCTCTTCCACTTGCAGGAGGAGGCGCAAGGCTCTGTCTTCTGGCACCCGAACGGATTTTTGATCTGGCGTCAGCTGGAGGCCTACATTCGCCGCCGCCTCGACAGTTTCGGTTATGTGGAGGTGAAGACGCCCCAGTTGATCGACTCCCGGTTCTGGGAAGACTCCGGCCATTGGGCGAAGTTTCGGGAAAACATGTTCGTGGTGCCGGACGAAATTCCGTCAACGGAAGAAGATGCGCCGATCCTGACCGGCGACGCCAAGCTGATGGCGCTGAAGCCCATGAACTGCCCCGCCCATGTGCAGATTTTCAAACAGGGCATCAAAAGCTATCGCGACTTGCCGATCCGCATGGCGGAATTCGGCTGCTGTCACCGGAACGAGGCCCACGGCGCGCTCCATGGACTGATGCGCGTGCGTCAGATGACCCAGGACGACGCCCATATTTTCTGCCGCGAAGACCAGATCAAGGACGAGACGGAGCTGTTCCTGAAGCTCTTTTCCGCTGTCTACGAAGATTTCGGCCTTACGGACATTGATTACAAACTGGCGACACGGCCGGACTTGCGGGCCGGAGACGACGCCACGTGGGACCGGGCGGAAAAGGCGCTTGCCGACGCCCTCGACGCCTCAGGCCTTAAGTATGAGATCGCGGAAGGCGAGGGCGCGTTCTACGGGCCGAAGCTTGAGTTTCACTTGACCGACGCCATCGGCCGTACCTGGCAATGCGGCACGTTCCAGCTCGACTATGTGCTGCCGGACCGTCTTGATGCGTCCTATATCGGAGAGGATGGAAACAAGCACCGCCCGGTGATGCTGCACAGGGCGGTATTCGGGACCTTCGAACGGTTCATGGGCATTCTGATCGAACATTTTGCAGGCAGGTTCCCCTTGTGGCTGGCGCCGCGGCAAATCGTGGTGGCGCCGATTACATCGGAGGCGAACGAATACGCTGAAGAAGTCGCCGCCGCTTTCGCCGCCAAGGGCTTGCGCGCGGAGACCGATCTTCGAAATGAAAAAATCAATTACAAGGTCCGCGAGCATTCCGCCGCCAAGGTGCCGGTGATCGCCGCCGTCGGCGGCCGCGAGGCGGAGGGGCGCACGGTTTCCCTTCGTCGTCTAGGCTCGAAGAACCAAACTGTGATCGCCCTTGACGACGCCGTTGCAAGCCTCGCCGAGGAAGCGATGCCGCCGGACTTGAGAACCGACGCTGAGGCGTCCCGCGCGGCTGCGGAATAAGGCGTCCGTTGTGGGGCGCTTTGTTCCTTCCCGTAGAACAGGCGTTGCGTATTTTCTGTTTACAATGCTCGCCCTGCTTGCGCTTATGGCGCATCGCGGCATTGCGCCCGCGATGCTGTTCGCGCTGCTCGCCCTGCCTGGCTGGGCGCGTTTGCGCGGCGATATGTCTGGTTTTTTGAGGTTTTCCACCCCGCTGAAACCTGCGCAAATCGCATGTCTTGCAGTGTCGATGTTTTATCTTTGGACCGGTGTTTCGGCGCTATGGTCGCCAATGCCGGAGAAGGTCGACTGGTCCTGGCGCATGGGGATTGCGCATGTCGTCCTCGCCCTTGGCGTTTATGGTTTCGCCGTCGCCGGTCCGCACGATGCGGTGCGCATTAAAAAAGCTTTTGCGTTTGGCGTGGTTTTGATGGCCGCCCTTCTCGCCATAGAGGGCGCGAGCGGCGGTTTTTTTCGCGCGACTTTCGGCGCTAATGACGACCCATATGTAAATTTCATTGCCGTCGGTCGCGGCGCTGTACTTCTCACGCTTCTCGTGTGGCCGGGATATCTTGTTGTGGAGGATCTCTATGGTCGCGTCGCCGCGCGTCTTTTTTTAACGCTTGTCGCCGTCGCCGTCGCTTTTTTGCCGATTGACGCTAATGTGTTCGCCTTCGGCGTGGGCGCTGCTTTTTTTGTTGCAGCGTCGATCTGGCCTCAACGCGCGCTTGATATCGTATTTTTTGTGTTGGCGGCGGCGTTGCTGCTCAACCCTGTCGTTGCTGCCGTCGTCCCTTTCGAGGCGGCCGTATATGCCGGCGTAGACATGGGGTTGCCGATGTCGTGGGTGCAAAGGATTATGGCCTGGAGCACGGCTGGATCCGAAATCGCAGCAACATTTCCCCTTGGCGGCGGCGTGGAATATGCGCGGTTTATCGCCCGACAAGACGTTTATTATGACATCACGTCTATAGACGTGTCTTTAAGGGTGATGCCGATGCATCCCCATAACACGTTTCTTCACATCTGGATGGATCTCGGCCTTGTCGGGGCTGTGTGCGCTCTAGGCGTTATTTTCGGCGCGTGGCGCGCCGCGCGCAACAGTGTGGAGAATGCTGCGTCGCACGCCAAAGCTGCTGCGGTTATTGCAGGGGTCGTCGGCGCTTTTTTAGCTTACGCCCTTACCGAATGGAGCCTTTGGCAGGTGTGGCGCATTACAGCGCTTTGGATCGCCTTTTTGGCGATTTTCATATCTCTGAAACGTGTTTAAAACATTGTGAATACTTCAAAAGCAAAGTAGTTTAAGAATATAAGGTTAAGGGATGCGGCGTACGACCGAGCCCGCACCCCAGGGGCGTTTTTAGTCATGACGGCGATTTCCAGTACGGCTTTACAATCTGAAGCGTCTCTCACTTCTTTTGAAGAGCAAACGGAACATTGTGTTGCGACGCAAAATGCGCCCGTACAAGACGTTAGCGTCGTTATCGTTTCCTACTGGACTGGCCCTCTTTTAAGTCGTTGCATCGCCTCTGTTATGGCGCAGCCGCGGGTGAAAGAAATTATTCTGGTCGATAACGGCAACGCACCCCATGAAATTCGAAGGGCCAAAGCGATATCTCCTGAAGGCGCTTCAGAATTGCGGATTTTATCAGGGCACGGAAATATTGGTTTCGCCGCAGGCTGTAATCTCGGGGCAAGCCGGGCGACCGGCGAGTATCTTTTGTTTTTGAACCCTGACGCTGCTTTGCCGGCGAATGGGTTGGATACATTACTTGAAGAATCGGAAGGTTTAAAAGGGCGTTGGCTGTTGGGCGGCAAACTTGTCGATCCGGACGGCTCCGAACAGCGCGGCGCGCGCCGTCGCACGCTGACGCCCTGGACGGCGTTTGTGGAGCTGACGCAACTTTATAGAATTGCGCCGCAACATCCCTATTTTCGGGGCTTCAATCTCAACGCGGAGCCTTGCCCGGGACGCACGTGCCAAACGCCGGTGATCAGCGGCGCGTGCATGTTCTTAAAGCGCGCGGATTACGACGCCGTCGGCGGGATGGACGAAGATTATTTCCTCCATGTGGAAGATGTGGACTTCTGCCTGCGTTTCGCCGAGGCGGGCGGTGCGGTGTACTATACGCCCCATGTCGCCGTCACCCATTGCAAAAGTTCAAGCCGCGTCAGCCCGATCGGGGTTGAACGCCGCAAGGCCCAAAGCATGGTGCGGTACTTTTGGAAACATTTCCGCAAGCCTTATCCCGCTGCGTTCTTGGTGCTGGTCTCCGGGGCGGTATGGGCGGCGTTCGGCGCGCGCCTGGTCAAACGCGCGGTCATTCGACTGCCAGCTTATTTTGGGTTTACGGCGCGCTCACGCTCAAAAGGCGTAAAGCGGTTGCGCCGTATCGCCGCTCGTCGTTCCGGACGCTAAACCCATTTGCGCCTGATGAGTTGGGCTGCATAAGGTGCAAATCTCTATAGAGCATCCTGCACATATGTTGAATCAGCAGGATGCTCTAGATTCTTTGGTCTTGAGCGTCTGAGGCGATCCTAACCGAGCCAAGTTTCATTCAGGACGCTCTAAGCTGCATCACTCGCCCTTAAACCCTGACAATTCATAAAAATAGAGCGTACGCGTTCTTTTATAATCGAGTTGTGCGATGTGGGGCGGGCGCGTCGTCACATTTTCAAACTGTTCTAGGATAGCCTCCGCAGGGCCGCCATTGTGGCGTGTGACATAGAGCACGCGATCATACGCTCCCGCATCGAATGGCGAGGTCAACTCGTAATGATTGTGGGGAACGCCGGACCAGCGCCAGGCGACAATGGGAACATCCCTTGGGCGGGCGTAGTACAGCAGCTCTCCCATGACTTCCCGATCATCTAACAAGATGGCGTCGACGTTGTATTCCGTCGCGGCCTCAGCGACCGCGGCTCCCTGTTCCGGCCAGTCGCGCAGGCGCTTTACGGCGTTGGACAGGCCAAGGGCGTCGACTTGGGGCCCCGGCGCCGTCATGAGATAGCCGACGATAATGGCGAGAGCGGCGTGGAAAGCGACGCTGCCTTTGAATAGCCAGCCGCCGATCCGGGCCCGCAACAACCAGGCGGCGACGAGTATGATCGCGGCGGGATAGGCGCTGGCCGCCCAGTTGGCGTGGGCTCGGGAAATAAAAGCCTGTATGCTGACGACGAGAAGCGGCGGCGCCGCGAAACTGGCCAGGTACATATGGGAAAATGCTTTGTAACCTGCCTCCGCCAGGCGCTTTTGGAATGTCACAGCGCCGCCGAGAAGCGCTGCGAAAAAGATCGGGCCGAACACGCCGAATTGGTCGGTGAAGAACTTCCAGAATTTGTCGAAATTAAACAGCGATGCGCCCCAGTTTGCGTTGGCGGCCGTATGGGAGACCGTTGAGAAATCGTTCTGTAGGTTCCACAGAATGTTCGGCGTTAAGCTAAGTCCCACAATGCCGGCGATGGCGACAAGTTGGGTGGGTTTGACGGCGCGGCGCGCCTCCCGGCTGACAGCGAACACAAGCGCCATGCCGATTGGAAAATACACCATGGCGTATTTTGAAAGGAGGCCGAGCCCGACAAAGACGCCTGTCGCCAACGCCGCTGTCCAACCGCCGTCGGTGATGAGTTTGTGGAACCACAACAAAGCCAGGGACCAAAACAACAACAACGGCACGTCCGTCGTCGCAAGGCTTGAGGACAAAGACACCGCCGGAAGCGTCGCGTAGGCGAGGCTCGCCCAAAATGCAACGTCTGCGGTGTAAAGCCGTTTGGCGAGGGCGAACAGCACAAGGGCTGTGCCGCCATGGATGATGGGGAAGGGCGCCCGCACCGCCCATTCGGCGTCCCCCAGAACACTGGTGGACAGGCCAATCACCCAGGCGATCATCGGCGGTTTTGAAAAATACCCGAAAGCAGGCGTTTGCGACCAATGCCAGTACTGCGTTTCGTCTGGCCCGAGGTTCAGAACGTTGAAGTAGAGCCCCACAAGCCGCGCCAGGGTGATAAGGCCTATCGCGATCGCAATCGTCCGCCATGGCGTTTCAGTGAGGGCTTTGGACAGTGACGTCATACGATGACTGCTCCGGCGCGCCGATCGCGCTTGTCTAAGGGGCCGCGCGATAGATGGTGAGCCGCGCCGTTTCGCTGCGTGAGTAATTGAGGCCGTCGAGGCTTGCAAGCGCGGTGAGCTTGACGCCGAGGGCCGCGGCTTCGGTTTCGAACAGGACGCGGGTGCGCTCTTCCGCGACGGCGATGTTGCTGCGGCCGTCAGCCAGGGCGACAGCGGCGTTGTGCGGGTTTGTGAGCAGGGTCGGGGTGCCGAGGAGAAACACCGCGCTTGGCTCGTGGTATCCTATAAGGATAACCGGTTTTGCATCCTGAGACATAAGCGGGTGAACGCCTTCGCGCTCCAAAACCGCTTCCAGCCGGGGCGTCAGCTGTAACGCGTCGAAGCGCGGCAGCGCGCTTTCCAACAAATGTGCGGCCAGAGCGGCGCCGGCAAGGCAAGCTGTTAAAGCTGCGGCGATGCGGCGGCCGCGCCAGGCTGCAGCGCCCACGGCGATGGCGGCGGTGGCGAAGCCGGCGGCGGCGACGAGGTCGATGGCCTGAACGCCGCCGGACGACAAGCGCGCCGGCGCGGCAAGCAGAAGGGCGAGGATCGCGAGACCGCCCAAGACCCACAGTCCTGTGCTGAATTTTTGCGTCAGGCCGCGCCCGGCGCCGTTGATAATTGCGGCGGCGGCGAGCAGCGCGAGGGCGGGGTAGGCCGGCAGGACATAGTGAGGCAGTTTGGTGGACGCCGCCTCGAACACCAGCCATGTGGGAAAGGCCCATGCGGCGCAAAACGCGACGGCTGCGGTTCTGCGCTCCGTCCACAGAAAAATAAGCCCAGGCAAAAGAAACAACGCCCCAGGCCAGAATGTAATCCAAACAAGCGCAGCATAGGCGCCCGGCGGCGCGCCGTGGGACTCCTGAACGGCGGCGACTTTGCCCAACATATCGACGCCGATGGCTTCAAGGAAAAACCGGCCTTCCGTTTCAATGCCGATGGCGACCGCCCAGGGCGCGACGATCAACGCGACGATGCCTGCGCCCAGAACAGGCCGCAAAGACGTCAGCCAGGCCAGATAAGGCTTGCGCAGACACAAGGCGAGAACGGTGAGGCCGCACACCATCGGTGCGACAGGCCCCTTCAGCAACGCGCCGAGGCCGATGGCGATCCAGAACGGAAGAACATGCGTTATTGGGACGGCGCCGCCCTCGTCATTGGTTGCGCGCAGATAAATCCGCGCCAAAGCCCATTGCGCCGCCAAAATGGTCGCCAGCAACGGCATATCGGTTTTGGCGATGGTCGCCTCGCCCACGAACAAGGGGCTGGCGGACAGGAGCAGGGCGCCGAGCAGGCCCGTTCGGACGTCGAACAATGTGCGGCCGATTTCAAAGGCGAACAGCGCCGCCAAAAGCGCGGCGAGGATAGAGGGGATGCGGTGGGCCCAGATCTCGCGGTCGGCCACGTCGGACAAGGTGGAGACGCTAAGCGCCTGGAGCCAATAGACGCCGACGGGCTTTTTGTTGCGTTCGGTGTCCTGGTAGCGAATGGCGATGAAATCGCCGGTCTCCAGCATCTGAACCGTGGCCTGGGCGAAGCGGGATTCGTCACGGTCAAGGGGCGGCAGCGCTGACGTTCCGGGCAGCGCGATGGCGAGTGCGAAGGCGAGCACGACCAAGCGCGGCCATTGCGCGAGCCAATCGAATAAAACCTCAAACGTCAGGATGTCTTTACGCAACGCCACAGCTCCCCCATCCAATTCCTCAATGGACTTTAGCGGCCAATGACGGCTTTGTCCGCCCATCGCTTGCGCTTGCCGGCCGAAGTCCTTAGAGACACGGGAATGTCCGCGCCTGCTGCCGGATGTCCATTGGTTTCAAGAGCGTTTCTTATGCCGGCTGCCGCCGCCACCTTTCAGATGAATAAGGCCGTGACGGCGGGGGGCGTCGCGCTCAGCGTCGTTGCGCCTGTTTGCAATGAAGAAGATAATGTCGGTCCGCTTTTGCAAGAGATCGAGACGGCTCTTGAGGGCGTATGCGATTTTGAGGTCATATTCGTCAACGATCGCAGCAGCGACGGCACTCTTGAGGCCTTGCAGGCGTTAAAGCAAGCGCATCCGAAGTTTCGCGCCCTGTCTCACCATGAAAACGCCGGACAAAGCCGGGCCTTGCGCACCGGCATTCTCGCCGCCAGGGGCGCTGTCATCGGCACCCTTGATGGCGACGGGCAGAACGACCCTGCGGATTTGCCGAAGCTTTATCAAGCCCTTGTGCGAAACGACGCCGATGGAGATCTCGCCATGGTCGCCGGGGAGCGTGTGGGGCGAAAAGACACCGCCGCAAAACGGTTTGCTTCGCGCATCGCCAATACGGTTCGGCAGTCGATCTTAAAAGACGGCGCCAGCGATACCGGCTGCGGGCTTAAGGTTTTTTACCGGGACGCCTATTTGCGGCTGCCCTATTTCGACCATATGCACCGGTACATTCCAGCCTTGATCCAGCGCGAGGGGTTTAAGGCGGAGTTTTTGCCGGTAGGCCATCGCCCGCGTGTTCATGGCGCTTCGAAATACAATAATCTCAGCCGCGCGCTGGTGGCGTTCCGAGATATTCTGGGCGTTGTATGGCTTCGCGCCCGTTTTCGTTCTCCCGGCGAGATTTCCGAGCTATAGCGTTTCATTCTTCCCGCGCTTGGCGGGGAGGACCATGAGCTTAGGCGGTTTTGCAAGATAAGCCTTACTCCGCCGTCTTGAATGCTGCAGCGATCGCAGGCGCGCGGAGAATAAGCCAAACAATACTCCAAACATTGCCAAGAACGAAGATCGGCGCCGCCCAGAACAGCGCGACCATCTTATTGCGCTCCACCAGAAAGACGATCGCGGCGTAAATGAAAAAGCCCACATAGAGATCGAATAAGGTGACGAGACCCCAGGGCCGTTCCACCACCTCTATCACTTCCGGCCAACCGCCGCCCTGTTGAAAGCCCCAAACAATCAAACCGGCCAGAACAAGCCCCAAAACCGCTGCAACCGCGCGCATTGCTGTCATACCTGAAATCCCTGCAAATAAACTTTAGATCAGGTACGCCGTCATTAGGCGTTGCGGACCACTTTGCGGCGCGTTTTGCAGGAGGGCGCCCGTTTGACCGTCGCCCCTGACGCACGCCTTACATTAAAGGCGATGATTAGAGCGCATTCACAAAAGCGGGAACCGGTTTTGTGAATAAAATGCGCGTCAAAACATAAACTTAGACCGCATTTACGATTCGAAGAATTGTAAACGTGGTCTAGGCTTTGTTGACGCGGCGGAATGTTTCCTCGTCAAGCTCGCCTTCCCACTTGCCGACGGCGGTGGCGACCGCGGCGTCGCCGGTGACGTTGACGGTGGTGCGCATCATATCCAAAGGCCGGTCAAAAGGCAGGATGAACCCGACGATGAGGGCGGTTTGCGCTTCGTTGATGCCGACGACCGTAAGCACGGTGGCGAGCAAAAACAGCCCCGCGGAAGGCACCGCAGCCGTTCCGATGGAGGCGAGCGTTACGGTGAGCGCAATCATCAGATAGTCGAATGCGCTGAGGTCGATGCCGAATATCTGCACCGCGAACATTGTGACGATGCCGAGGTAGAGCGCCGTGCCGTCCATGTTGATGGTCGCGCCGATGGGCAGGACTGAGGAGGCGACCGTGTTCTTCACGCCGAGATTCTCCTCCACCACCGTCAGAGTCACCGGCAGGGTCGCCGCGCTGGAGGATGTGGAGAACGCCACCGCCTGGGCGTCGAGAACGCCGCGGAAGAACCGTACGATGGGTAGGCCTAAAACGAAGCGCACAAGGCCGCCATAGGTTAAAATCATATGGGCGAAACAGCCCGTATAGACAAGAACCATCAGTTTAAAGAGGTTTTGCAGCGCCTCCGGCCCCATTACGCCCGCGACCCAGGCGACAAGGGCGTAGACGCCGAAGGGCGCGATCTCCATCACGATGTGGGCGACTTTCAACACCGCTTCGGCGGCGGATGTGATGACCTGCCCGATGGGGCGGCCTTCGTCGCCGGCCATAACGACCCCGACGCCGAACAACAGCGAGAAGAAAATGATCGGCAGCACAGCCCCTTGGGCGAGGGCTTCCACAGGGTTTGTCGGCACGATGCCGAACAAACGTTCCATGACGCTTGGGGTCTCCAGGTTCAAAAACTCCGGCTCGACGCCGGCGAGTTCAACGCCGGCGCCCGGCTGGAACGCTGTACCGAGACCAAGGCCGATGACGATGGCGACAAAGGTCGTGACCATGTAGAGAAGTATCGCCTTAATGCCGATCGATCCGAGCCTTTTGGGGTCGCCCATGGCGTAAATGCCGGCGACGATCGTGGTGAAGATCAGCGGCACCACAAGCATTCTGATCAGACGAACGAAAAGGTCGCCGATCCATTTCGACTGCTCAGCGACGGGCCCGAAAGCGTAGCCGATGACCGCACCCAGAGACAGGGCGATGACGACCCTGGCCCATAATTTCATTTTCCAGCGCGTCCCAAGGGCGTACAGGATGGCGAAAACAAGAAGCGTCAGTCCCCAGTAGGCGTAAGCAATCATGAAGCAATCCCCTTATGCATCGTATCAAGCATCAATTGTTTCTCAGCGTCTTTTTGCGTCGATCAAGGCGCCGCCTCACCCATCAGTTCACGCATGAAATAGACATACTCCAGCGCGGTGCGCATGGCGAGTTGTTCCTGGTTCGCTGTGCCGCCATGGCCGCCTTCTATATTTTCATAGTAATACGTCTCATACCCCAGATCGTTTAACTTTGCTGCGGCTTTGCGGGCATGGCCCGGATGCACCCGGTCGTCTTTGGTGGAGGTGTAGAAAAACACCCGCGGGTAGGGCTTGCCGGCTTCCAGTTTCTGATAGGGCGAATACGCCTCAAGGAAGGCGCGCTCTTCCCGAACGTCCGGATCGCCATATTCGCCGACCCAGCTCGCTCCCGCCAAAAGCTTGTGATAACGCAGCATGTCGAGCAACGGCACGCCGATGTCGAGCGCCTTATAAAGCTCCGGTCGCTGGGTCAGCGCCGCACCCATTAACAGACCGCCGTTCGACCGGCCGATGGCGCCGAGCTTGTCGGGCGCGGCGAGGCCTGTGTCGATGAGGGCTTCTGAAACAGCGAAAAAGTCATCAAAGGCGCGTTGCCGGTTTTCTTTGAGCGCTGCTGCATGCCAGCCTGGGCCGAACTCTCCGCCGCCGCGGATATTGGCAAGCGCCAGAACGCCGCCGCGGCTGATCCACATCTTGCCGGCGAGCGCGCCGTCCTGGGGGCGGCCCGGAGTGGTGAGGTAGTTAGGCAAAATGGGGATCAAAAATCCACCGTAGCCGTATTGTATCGTCGGCGCGCCGCCGGACGCCAGCACGCCGCGGCGTCCCATGACGAAATAGGGGACCTCGGTCCCGTCGGCGCTGCGCGCGAAGCGCTGTTCTACAGCGACATCTGATGCGTCGTAAAAATCAGGAACTGCGTCTACGGTCCGGACGGCGTTGTCCTCCGACACATGGATCAGCCTGTCGGGAACGATAGGACTTTCAAAGGACAGAAGGACTTCGTTGCGGTCGCCGGACGCTGAGACCAAGGATACGACGCCATTATCCGGCAGCGGGACTTCTTGCGCCACCCAGCCGTCTGGACTGCGCCGCAGACGGAGGGCTTTGCCAACGACGACATCGAGCAACTCTATAAACACGTCGGATTTGGCCAGCGCCGCCTCAGCGATCGATTGGCGGTATTTCGGCGCAAAGACGAGTTCTGCGGCGCCGCTGTTAAGGTCATATGCGACAAGCGCGCCTTTGGGGTGATCCGTTCCCTGGTGGCTCCAATCTTCGTTTAAAACAAAAAACGCCTTGCCGTCGGCTGCGCCTTTAAACTCCGTATGGCGCGGCAGCGGCAAAGACGCTGCAACGCCCTCAGGGCCCATAGGAAACGTCTCGGATTCGAAAAAGCTAAGCCCACGGATGATGAACGCGTAAGCACCGTCTGCGGCGTGTTTAACCGTCGGCAAGGCCCAGACGTCCGATGTTTCACCCTCAAAAACGGTTTCCGCGGTGTTTAAGGGCGTTCCGCGCCGCCAGCGTTTGACAATACGCGGATACCCCGAAGTCGTAAGGGAGCCTTCCCCCCAGTCGGTTGCGATAAGAAGCGTGTCGCCGTCGAGCCATGCCGTCCAGGACTTCGCTTCTGGCGCGGCGAACCCATCTGCGACAAAGGCTTTGTCGGTCAGGGAGAACTCACGCGCAACTTTTGCATCCGTACCGCCCCGGGAGAGCAAGATAAGGCATTTGTCATCGTCGGGGGGCAGGCAGTCGGCGCCGCCCCAGACCCAGTTTTCGTTCTCCGCGCTCGCCAAGGCGTCAATGTCGAGCAAAGTCTCCCAGGACGGCGCGCCGTTGAGGTAGGATGCAAGCGGCGCGCGGCGCCAAATCCCCCGCACGTGGGTGTCGTCTCGCCAAAAATTATAGACGCGGCCGCCGCTTATTTTTCCGTAGGGGATACGCTCGTCGGAGGCGAGGATCGCCAGCGCCTCAGCATACAGCGCCTCGTATTGCGGGTCGCTTTGCAAGACGTTTAGCGTACGCTCGTTTTCGCCGCGCACCCAATTGAGGGCGCGTTCGCTGTCTACGTCCTCAAGCCACAGGTACGGGTCGCTCGCCATCTGTTCGTCCTTATCTGTCGTATTCGCGTCAGGCGCGCAGGCGGCCGAGAGGCCGGCCATAATGGCCGCGGCTAGTGTTTTTTTCATATCACGGCGTTCCCCGGCTTTTGACCCATCCGCTGTCTCTGACATTTAGGATTGTCACGGGTGGTTTTCCTCCAAGCGCCCGTCGCCTCAGAGGTTTTCGATCCCCGCGTCGGGGTATCCGCGAGGCAACATGTGCGCTGTTACGGTGCGCGTCTGCAAAACATCGTTTCAGCCGACTATGTCTGATGTTGGTGTGAAGGGCGCCGACTTGTCTAAAAACCTCAGCTTCGCTCTGCGCAGCGGCGAGTCGGCCTGTGGCGGCGAGCGCTGTTTTCATAAAGCCTTTAATCCTGTCTTATACCGCGCTGGCGTTGACGTCGCGGCCCGCAATGGGCATGTGCTATGTTTAATCGACCAAGTTTTGAGAGCGAAGTAAATGCCGACCGCCTCTTCGGATCATGTGACGCTGAACCTGTCGCCGACGTTGTCAGGCCTGCCGTTCCGAAAAATGAACGGCCTTGGCAACGATTTCGTCGTTTTGGATCTGCGTCAGACCACAGCTTCGGTGTCTGAGGACGACGCGCGTGCGATCGCCGATCGTGATCATGGGATTGGCTGCGACCAGGTGGTCGCCATCGAAGCTGATTTTTCCGGCGCAGATGCTTTTATGCGCATTTGGAACGCCGATGGCGGCGAGGTGGCGGCCTGCGGGAATGCTGCGCGTTGTGTCGGCTGGCTTTTACTGGAAGAGGCGGGGCGAGACACTGCGGCGATCCGCACATCCGCCGAGACGCTCTGCGCGGTGCGCGCCGGCGCTCAGCGGGTCACCGTAGACATGGGACCCCCCCGGTTGGATTGGGCCAGCATTCCTCTGTCAGAGCCCTTCGAGGACACGCGTTTCATAGATGTTAAGCTTGGCCCCATCGACAATCCGGTCTTGTGGGGCCCTTCGGCGGTGAGCATGGGCAACCCCCATTGCATTTTTTTTGTCGAGGACGCCGAGGCCCATGCGCTGGAGCGGTTCGGGCCCATGGTGGAGAATCATCCTCTTTTTCCCGAACGCACCAATGTGGAAATCGCCGAGGTGCAAAGCCGGGAGGCGATACGCTTGCGTGTGTGGGAGCGCGGGGCAGGGATTACGAAAGCCTGCGGGACGGGCGCCTGCGCGACGCTTGTCGCTGCGGTAAGACGGCGTCTCGCCGACCGGCGCGCCGTCGTCGCCCTGGATGGGGGCGAGCTTGATATAGAATGGCGTGAAGACGGCCGGGTCTACATGACGGGCGATATCGCCTTCGAATTCGACGGCGTGTTAGGCGTATCGTAAATCTTTCAAATCACCTTTCAACATCAATGTTTTGTTGTTCGCGTAGAATCGCGAAATGACGCCCGTCGTTTTGGAGATTGTTCTTCGAGAGAGGCGAATGGTCAAATTTGGCACCAATTTTGCGCGCATTTTGCGTGTTCAGGACAACCAGGCGCCGCTTGTTGCGACGGAGGCCTTTGAGGTCGAACGCGCTAATCTTCTTGCAAAGAATTCCTGGCCCGTCGTTATCGGCCACGTCATGAACGGCACGCTCGTGATGGTCATTCTTTGGTCGACTTCGAACGCCGCTCACCTTCTGATGTGGGGGGCTTTGCTTGCTGTGGCGACAGTGGCGCGCTTTGCATTTGCAATTGTCCACCATGCGGGTATGTCTGTTGAACAAGCGCGGCGGTTTAATAACAAATGCGTTGCACTGGCGACAACGACCGGCGTGTTGTGGGGCTGCGCTATTTTACTTTTGCCTGAAGGCGCGATGCCTCTTCAGCATACGTTTATCGCCTTTGTCATTGCGGGAATGACCTCCGCGGCGGTGTCGTCGAACGGCCCTTACTTTCGTGCAGCCGCCAGCTTCATTTGTCCTGCTATTATTCCGTTGACGGTTTACTACCTTACCCAAGGGTCTTTCATAACAGTCGCAATTGGCTTCGTTCTCGTCATATATATGACGGTGATGATGATTGTGGCTTTTAATGTCGAGGGCGCTATTCGAACCGCCTATGGCGTAAAGCTGAAAAAGGACGAGCTATATCAAAAACTGCAAAGCCGCACGCGGGAGGCTGAAACACGAGAGCAACGTTATCGGTCGATTGTTGAGGAGACGTCCGATCTCACCATTTGTTTCGATACGGCCGGAACCATTACGTACGCCAATCCCGCGGCTGTAGACTTGTTGTCGATTGATTTTAACGCCGAGCCTAAACGCCAGTTCCGTGATTTGGTCAATATTGAAGACAGAGACTTGATCGATGACAGCGTCGATCACGCTTTGGCGGAACCCGCCCGGGCCGTGCAAGTTTACCATTTGCGCCTTGTCGCAAAACATGGGGGCGACAGAGTTGTCTCCGGCCGCATCATAAATTTACGTCATGCTCCGGGCGTTCTGGGTTTGGTTTTTCAAGGGGCGAACGTGGCCGCCTTACGGCCCTAAAGCGTCTCTTCTTCAATCGGAATCAGAGAGGCGCTTTCAGTCTTTGTTTTTTCGCATTTCCGGACGGCCAACCGTACACACTTGGCCTGGAAATGCTTTAATAGCGCTTCCGGGGCGAAGAAGATACGGGCAGCGCCTTGGGCAAACGCGCGCAAGCAATGACTTAAAGCGCTGTCCTGGTTCCAGTTGATGCGAGGGCGCGTTAGACAAACAGAGCTGCCAGGTACGCGCGCGCGGCGTCAAAGCCGTCGTTTCCGGCCGTGTAAGAAAATACTCCGGCCGACAGGTCCGCATCGGCGTTTAAGCCTGCTGCGCATGAAAAAGAGCTTATTTCTGAGGCCACGCCGTCTCGGCCAGTCTTAGAGGAACGACAAATATCTTCAATCGCGCTCAACCCCGCATCACAAGCGTCCGCGACGTTCTCACCGTTGTCGAAACCCGCCTCCTCGAAACTCTCCCAATCTATGGTGCTGTCGATGTCGGCGCCGCAAACTTCATTTGTATACGAAATTTCTTCCGCTAAAATCGTTTCAGCCGCGGCGCGCTGACGCTCTCGCGCCAGGTCTCCTGAAAACGCGTTCATTGGCCGAACAAGAATCACTGTCGCACAAGCAAGAATGCTAAATGCGACGTATTTGATCATATGGCCGGTGCGTTTTATCACTTTGCAATATGGGTTGGTTATAAAGTTTGTTCCAAAAACAGCAGAATTTCAGACGAGGATGGTCGTCCTGCCGGCCCGGCGTTCCGATTGTAGGTAACGGTTATAGTTTGGCCGTCCCATTGCAAGCGACGTGCGTCCCCCTGCAGAAACACAACGCGCTTTAACTTTTCGCGCAAAAGATATGCTGCAATTTCCTCGTTCGCCATTTTGATAAGGCTGCGCGAGGTTACGTCTATTGCGTCCGCCAGAACTGCATTTGAGGTGTATTTGAACCAAGTCGGATCCGTTGGCGCTTCAAAAGCGATTGATGTTCCGATCGCCGCGCCAGCCTCGGCTGCGTTCTGAACGGCGTGGTCTTCAATCTGCCGCGCCGTGAAATGGGGCAGAACCAAAGCAGGACCATCGCCTGCAAAGAACGCCGCCTCGCCGTCAGCGCGGGGCGGCGCGTAAACGGTAACGCCGCCAAGGGACGTCAGCCGAAGAACTGCGGCGCCGTCGTCCAGTTTGTAAATCGTATCGCCCCGCGGCCCGGGGGTTGGCGTCAAAACGAACACTTCAGGGTCATGCGCGAAGCGCAACAGCGGGTCGGGTCCGCTTTGATCGAAGAGGAAACGAATATCCGCTTTGTCGGTTTCAAACCAACTCGCTGATACATCCGCCGCTTCTGGCGTACGCTCTGTGAGTGCTTCGCCGACATAGGCGCCGCGCAAGGCGTCGAATGGATCATGTTTCTTGCCTAGAAGATTTTGAGCATCGGCGTTTTGCATCGTGACAATGAAGGCGACGCTTGCAATGACGCTGGCCAAGAGCCAGCGTATCGGCTGATGGTTCCATCGCCTGAAGTATGTATGCT
>JBCDBL010000082.1:0-19749 GCA_039183635.1 Pseudomonadota bacterium | reverse complement strand
TCAAAATCAAAGACACAATTATGAATATTATAAAATCTATACTATTCCACCTCTTTAAAAAGAGGCCTTACGACACGCACAATAGCAAACATAATAATTGAGGAAATGGCGAAAACACCTGAAATCCATAGGAACTGTTGCCCCATCGCCACAGAGCTATCGTAGTCCATGGCGCCGGCATACCGCCCACCGAGCAGATATCCGATGGAAACGGACAAAAACCAGATGCCCATACCCTGCCCGACATATCTGTCGGGCATTAGCTTTGTCACAAAACTAAGGCCGATCGGTATCAAGATAATTTCAGCACAGGTTTGCGCAAAATATGTCAGTACAAGCCACCATGGCGACGCCAATGCATCCTCCGTTACATTTAGCGCCGCATACCCTATGGCCGCAAAGGCGACGGCCGTACACATAATTGCAATAGCGAACTTCGCAACAACCGGAGGATTTTTGTCCTTTTCATCGAGGTTCACCCAAAGCCAGGTAAAAAACGGCGTCAATAGAAGCGTAAAGGCGGGATTGATCGCCTGAAACCAACCCGTTGGAATATCAAAACCCCAAATTGTTTTATTCGTGTAATCATCCGTAAACAGGTTGAATGACGACCCCGGTTGCGACAAGCCGAGATAAAACAAGATCGCACCGAAAAACAGAATCAGCAGCCCGCCAACGCCCTTCTTTTCCTGTATCGTCAAATCCTTCGACAGAAACAAAAAGGAAAAGTAGCCAATTGCGACAAAAAGCAGGAAAACGCCGATCCCATCGAGAATCGCATTGATCTCCACCTCCATATCCCCAAACAGAATTAGAAGGATCATGGCGACGACCAGCGCCACGCAGGCCCAGGCGACGAGTTTGGTGCGCTGTCCGATCCGGCCGCCGCTGTTCGCCGCCCCAAGATCAAGAGTAACGGTCTTAAATTTGATGGCGAACGCCAACTGTGCAATCCCCAAGATCATGCCGATGCCCGCGCAGGCGAAACCGGCTCGAAAGCCGTACATGGCCGCAGCGGTGGCGGTGACGAACGGGCCGATCAGGGCGCCGACATTGATCGCCAGATAAAAGATGTAAAAAGCCGTATCGCGACGGGCGCCGCCTTCGGGGTACAGGAAGGAAATCACGGCGCTGATGTTCGGCTTCAGCAGGCTCAGCCCAAGCACAATAAAAAACAGGCCGAGATAAAAAACATTCAGCTCCGCCGACAAGGCCAGGATGAAATTGCCAATCATCATGAAGATGGCGCCCAGCATAATGGCCTGCACCGATCCCAATACGCGATCGCCGAACCATCCGCCCATCAGGGACGTCATATACGCAACGGACAGAAACAAGCCATAGACGGAGGCTGCGTAATCCTCGTCCAGGGAAAAACCTTGCGCCGTGTCCACGAGGAACAACACGAGAATGGCCCGCATGCCGTAATAGGCCAGACGCTCCCATATCTCGGTCATAGCCATAACGCCGAGGCCGGGGTGGTGCCCCTTCAAAAAGGAAGGCATATATTTATCCAGTGCGGCGGCCATGTTCCCTCCCGCTGCGCATGACGCAGCTTTATTATTTTCGTTTAAGCCTTTAGGCGCTTTGCCTGCGGATAATTTCAAACCCCATGTCGCAGATATGGGCTTGCGCGACGTCCCCCTGGAGCCGCGCCAGCATCAACTCGCCGATGCGCTGTCCCATCTCATATCCGCGCACGCGCACGGTTGTGAGAGAAGGGCTCAGCTGGTCTGCGATTTCTATATCGCCGAATCCGGTGACCGCGACGCGTTCTGGCGAGGACCAGCCGTTTCGCTGGCAGGCAAGCAACGCCCCCACCGCCAATATGTCGTTGGTGCACAGCACAATGTCGATTGTCGGATCGGCCGCCAGAAGCTGCTCCAGAGCAGCGCCGCCGGCTTTCATGGTGAGCGCCTGCGCCTCGCATACGGATTTCTTTTTCAAGCGCAGTTTTACGTCTTTCAAGCCGCTGATAAACCCGTCAATACGACGTTGGGTGCGGTTGTCGGTGGTTTTCGGGGCGGTGATGATCCCGGGGTTTTTATACCCCCACGCCCCCGCCAGACGCGCCATTTCCGCCGCCGCTTCAAACGCGGAAAAGCCGACCACCATGTCAATAGGATCGGCCGGCAAGTCAAATGTCTCGATGACGGTGATGTTGTTATTTTCAAGTTGACGTCGAGAGCTTTTTGAGTGCGACGCACCCGTTAGAACAAGACCATCCACTCGCCGGCTGATGAATGTGCGTATCAATTTATCCTCGCGCCGCTGGGAGTAATCCGTACTTCCAAGGAGCAGCTGATAGTCCTCTTTTTCCAAAACGTCCCACATGCCCTGGGTCATATCGGAGAAAATGGAGGTGCGCATCGCCGGGTTGATGACAGCGATGATCTTGCTGCGGCTGGAGGCGAGGCTGCCGGCGACGAGATTGGGAACATACCCCGTTTTGCGGATCGCGTCGGCCACCAGCTTTCGTTTTTCCGCCGACACCGTATGCGGCTGGTTCAAGGCGCGCGATACGGTCATGGCGCCGACGCCCGCCACCTTGGCGACATCTTCAATCCGCACATGGCCGCGCTTTCTCGAAATCGCTTCTTTCGCCTTGGCGGCTTTCGGCTTTGCCCTTTTAGAGGCCCCCGCCGCCGCAGAAGCACGCGTTCGGGCAAGCGGCTTGGAAGTTTTTGTGTCTGTCGTCATCGCTTGAAAACAATCCTTCATTGCTGATAGCGCTATCACATCTTATTCAATTCGGCTATAGTTCTTGTTACTTTGGCGGCGCATGACGCGCACGGCCGATGATTTAACATGGATTTTATGGCGGATCTTAAAAACAAAACAGCGTTCATCACCGGCGCCGGCGGCGGCATCGGCCGTGCGATCACGACAGCTCTGCATGACGCGGGCGCCGTTGTGGCGGGCGCTGATATTTCGGCGCCCCGTTTTGAAGAGAATGATCCGGCCAAGCCGGATTTTTGGGCGCAGTTGGACATTACATCGGAAGGCCATGTTGAGCGCGCGTTTCAAGACGCCCTTAAGGCCCTCGGCCGCATCGATGTTCTGGTGAACAATGCGGGGCTTGTGAAAATCGCCGCCATCGAAGACATGACGGTCGAGGAATGGGATGAGACGATGAACGTCAATCTCAAGGGCGCGTTCTTTTGCTGCCGGGAGGCCGTGCGTCACATGAAGTCGCGAGGCGGCGGCGGCGCCATCATCAACATCAGCTCCACAGCCGGCCGCATCGGGGTGAAAAATCATGTCCATTACTGCGCCTCCAAGGCCGGCCTTTTGGGCCTCACCAAAGGCCTCGCCCTCGACATGGCGCCCCATGGCGTGACGGTGAACGCCATCTGCCCCGGCCCAACGGACACGGGCATGCTGGATGAGGTGTTTCGCGAGCAGAGCGACCTTCAGCAGGTCGATAAAGACGCCTACGAACGACAAGTGGTGGCCTCAATCCCCGTGGGCAGGAAGATTCCGCCCCAACATGTGGCCGACGCCGTGGTCTTCCTCGCCTCCCCCGGCGGCGCCAGCGTCACCGGGCAGACGTTAAGCGTCGACGGCGGCATCGTTCGGTTGTAACGCGGCGCACAGGATATTTCGGCTATGGCTCAACTGGATCTGAATTGCGACCTCGGCGAATCCTACGGGGCCTACAAAATGGGCGACGACGAAGGCGTGATGCCCTTTATCAGCTCGGCCAACATCGGGTGCGGGTTCCATGGCGGCGATCCCACCACCATCCGGCGCGCCGTGCAGCTCGCCCGGGACAATAACGTGTCGATCGGGGCGCACCCGTCCTATCCGGACAGGATGGGCTTCGGTCTTCACGAGATGAAAACGCCGCCCCAGGCGCTGGAGGATGCGATCCTCTACCAGATCAGCGCCGTTGCAGGAATCGCCAAGGCCGAGGGCGCGCGTCTGCGCCATGTGAAGCCCCACGGCGCCCTTGGCTGGCTTGCCGGACGGCGGACGGATCTTGCCGAAATCGTCGCAAAGGCGACGGCGGCGTATGATTCATCGCTTGTTTTATACGCCTTCGGGGAGTTGATCCCGGCGGGGCGCAAGGCAGGTTTGCGAATCGCGGCGGATATGTTCGCCGGGCGCATCTACGACCCTGACGGCATGCCCCGCACCCGGACGAAACCGGGGGGTCTCCTCAACGATTTCGACGCCATGGTCGACCAGCTCGCGACGCTCGCAAAGGAACAGCGGGCCAAAGCCTCCGACGGAAGCTGGATAGATTTGCCGGCCGATACCGCCTGCGTCCATGTGGAAGGGCCAGACGACACGGCCGTCGTGAAGCGTTTAAACGCAGCCCTTATAGCCGCAGGCGTTGAAATCGCGCCGACGGACCGCGCTTAATATCTCGCCCGCTACTCCGCCGCTTTCGCGCGCAATGCAGCGGTTTCAACCCCGTTCACCTCAAAGGTCTTCGGATCAACGACAACGCCGTAGGCCGTGCGGGCGTGATCAATGGTCATTTTCTCCTGACGGACGTCATCGGCGACCGCTTCCGGGTCGCGTTGAAACGCGGGTTCGAAACCGCCGGCGCCCGGCATTTCCGTACGGATGACATCGCCGGCGTTCAGTTGAACGCGGCCCTTCGACGGCGGCTGATATTCCGACGGCGCCCCTGGGTTCACGATGATGCGGCCCGGCGCCCCAGGCTTGCCGCCCCACAGACCCCAGGGCGGCGTGTGATAACGGTCGGAGCGCAATTGCGCCGTTACGTCATCGGTAAGGCATCGCCATTGTTTAACGACGCCAAGCCCCCCGCGGTAACGCCCCGGACCGCCCGTGCTGGGTAAAAATCCGTATTCCTCCACGAGGATCGGGTTCTCCGTTTCGATAAGCTCAATCGGCGTGTTCGCCACATTGGAGAGGGGAAAGGCCGCGCCGTCCTGGCCGTCGCGGTCGGGGCCGCCGCCGAGGCTCGTCGTGTTCTGCCCTTCGTTGCACAGGAACATGTCGCCGTTTTCCTTGCGGCCGTAAAACCCGACCATGCATTCCGAGCCGCCATAACAGGCCGGCATCCGCTCCGGCATCAGTTTCGCCATGGCCCCCAAAACCACCTGACGCACCCGGTGGGACGCGAGGCCGCGGGCGGCGAAGGCGGCGGGAAACACAGGGTGTACGAATGTGCCCGGCGTGGTGACGATGTTGATCGGCTTGTGAAAACCGTAATTGTTCGGATGCAGCGGATCGAGCACAGTTCGGATCGCTGCATAGACGCACGACCAAGTGAACTCCACATTGGGATTGATGGAGGACTTCGTCTGGGCGGACGTTCCGGCGAAATCGGCCGTCACTTCGTCGCCCTTGATGGTGAGTTTGCACTTGATGACGATGGGATCGTCGCTCACACCGTCGTCGTCGATGACGTCTTCAAACTCCGCCTCGCCGTCGGGCAATTCTGTGATGGCGGCGCGAGTAAGACGCTCGGTGTAATCGATCAGATCACCCATATACGCCTTCAGTGTCGCACCGCCATATTCGGAGATCAGCTTTTGCATCTCCGCTTCGGCGAGACGCAAGGACGCCAGTTGCGCCATGACGTCGCCGATCACGCGATGGGGCACGCGGACATTGGCTTCGATCATTTTAAACACGGTGTCGTTGCGCACGCCCTTTTCAACAATTTTTAGCGGGGGGATGCGAAGCCCCTCTTGATATATCTCGGTATTGTCAGACGCCTGCCCCCCGGCGACCCGACCGCCGATATCCGTATGGTGAATAATGATAGACGCAAACGCCACCAGATCGCCGCCATCGAAAATCGGCTGAAACATGAAAATGTCGATCAGGTGGCTGCCGCCGCGATAGGGGTCGTTGTTGATGAAGACGTCCCCGGGATTTATATCGCCTTTAAAATCCTCAATGACGGCCTTCAGCGGCGGCATGATCGCCCCGAGGTGGGCCGGCAGAGCGAGCCCCTGCCCGGCAAGATCGCCGTCGGCGGTGCAAATCGCCGTGGAGAAATCAAGCTTGTTCTTCACAATCGGGGAGCGCGCGGTCTGGACCACAGTGACAATCATGTTGTCGGCCACGGTCGCGAGCGCGTTTCGGATGATGTCTCTGGTGATCGGATTGATTTTCATGGGTGCGGCCCTCTTTCGCCAATCTTGTCTGCGGATAACTCCGCCTCTTACCGTGTCAGGATGATATTGTTCCATTCGTCGAGCGTCGCGGTCCAGTCCGGCGGCACGACGGTTGTGCAGTCATACTCTTCGATGACGGCCGGCCCTTCGAGCGGGCCTTCGACAAGGCTCGCCCTGTCGCGTAAAACGGCGTCGCGCCAGCCGCGCGCCTCCCCGAAATAGACCTGACGGGCGCCGCCGACATCGATACGCCGGCGGTCGCCGCGCTCCACTTTCTCCGGCACGCGGGCCTCATCACTGATGACCATGCCTTCGACTTTGAGGGAGACGACCTGTAACGGCTCTTTGTCCGACCGGTACCCAAAGCCGCGTTCATGCTCCGCCCCGAACGCCTCGGCAAGCTCGCTAAGATAAGCCACGGTCATCGTGTCCATCGGCGCCTCAATGGTCAGGCTCTCCATCTGCCCCTGGTACTTCAGACCGAAGAATAACCGCATGCGGTGGGCGGAACGGTCGTCAAAACCATCCGCCGCCAGCATATCGTGCACATTGTCCTTCAACGCCGCGACTTTCTGGTTGACCTCGTCCAAATCAATATCGGCGAAAGGTTTATAGTACGCCTGCACCGCTTCACGCTGCACATCCACAAACAGAAGTCCAAGGGCGCTGAACAGGCCCGAGACCGGTGGAATGACAACCCGGCGAATATCCAGCGCTTCGGCCATGCCCCAGCCGTGGACGCCGCCGTTGCCGCCGATGGCGAACAGCGTGAATTTCGAAGGATCGAACCCCCGCTCGATGGTGACGCTTTTCAAGGCGCGCAGCATGTTGCTGTTCGCCAGCTGATGAATGCCGAAAGCGGTCTCCATAAGGTCGAGCCCCAGCGACGCGCCAAGGGCGCCCACCGTCGCCTCGGACTTGTCCCGGCGTATCGTCAGCTCACCGCCGACAAGACGGTCCGGGTTGAGATAACCAAGCAGCAAATTGGCGTCAGTCACCGTCGGCTGTTCGCCGCCGCGGTCGTAACAGGCCGGCCCAGGGCTTGCCCCGGCGCTTTCCGGGCCGACTTTGAGGCCGCCGGCCGCATCCACATGGGCGATGCTGCCGCCGCCGGCCCCGACCTCGGCGATGTCAATCGTCGGCGCCTGGACGATATAGCCTGCGCCCTTGATCAATCTGTGTCCGCCAAGGGCCGCGCCGCCGCCCACTTCGGTTTCCGGCATCATGGAAAAGGCGCCGCCGGCAACAATCGACGCCTTGGCCGTCGTCCCGCCCATATCGAAAACAATAACGTCGCCGAGATCTCTTTCGTCCGCAATCTCCCGGGCGCCGACCACGCCGGCGGCGGGGCCGGACTCGATAATATAAACGGGCCGGTCGGCCGCCGTTTTACCAGGCAACATCGCGCCGCTCGACTGCATGATGCGCAAGGGCGCCGTCACGCCGATGGCGTTCAGGCGGTTTTGCAAGGACTCCACATAGTGCTGAATAATCGGCCGCAGGTAGGCGTTCACCACTGTCGTGCTGGTGCGCTCATATTCCTGAATTTGCGGCATCAGCTCCGAAGACGCGGAGATCGACAAACCGGACGACACCTCGTTCAAGCGCCTGGCGACCTCGGCCTCATGGGCGCCGGAGGCGTAGGAATGCAAAAAGCAAATCGCGACGGAGTTTATGCCGTGGACGTTCAACGCCTCGGCGATGTCGTCGACGGCGTTAAGGTCCACAGGAACGAGCTCTTCTCCGGCCGCGTTCTGCCGCTCCGGCACTTCGAAGCGAAAGCGGCGCTCGACAAGCGGTTCAGGCTTCGCCCATGCGAGGTCGTAGAGCCGCGGCACGCGATAACGGCCAAGCTCAAGCACGTCGCGGAAACCTTTGGTGGTGACGAGGGCCACTTTCACGCCCTTGCGCTCAATGATCGTGTTGGTGGCGACCGTCGTTCCGTGTCCGAACTCCGTTATTTCGCCGGGCGCGACCTCCGTCTCGTTCAACAGTTGGCGCACGCCCTCCTCAATCGCCTCGCTGTAATCATGGGGCGTTGAGAGGATTTTTTTACTGAACAGAACGCCGTCGCGGCGCACCAGAACGATGTCGGTGAATGTGCCGCCGATATCGACGCCCAAGCGGTACTCGCTCATAAAATCAGCCTTTCATATATTATCGAAGCGCCAGGCGCCCCGGTATTTTGTTATTGGGAGCATCCCCGCGCATCGACGCGCCAAACGTCCTCCACAACGCCGCCGCGCAACGCATAGATCCGGTCATGGTAATTTATCGTCGGGGCGCCGTAGCTCGGCGCGATCATAACGCGGTCGGCGATTTTGAGATCGAGCGCTTCGCCGCTGAGGCGCGCCGCAGCATGCTCCTCAGACAGATGATGCAGCGCCAACCCGTCGACGGAAACAGCCGGCGGACGGTCGCGATCCTCCTCCGTCGTGTCCTGCTTGCTCATTTTAAGGCTCTTCATCCCAACATCGAGGACCGCCGTCTCGGGCTCCGGACGGCCGACGACGGAGGTCACAAGGTGCAGCGACTGGTCGAAATCTGGCGCGAGCGGCGTCTTCAACGTGTTCATCGTGGCGTAGGACCCCGGCTGAAGCTCCGTTACAGGATCGATCAGCCCTGTCACATGGTAGGTCGCCGTGCCGCCGGCGGATACGATCTCGCAGGCCAGACCGGCCCGTTCCGCCTTTTCCAGAAACTCAAAGAAAACGGAAAAATCTTTTAAAATCGCCGTACGGCGCACTTCAGGGTCTTGCACTTTCGGGTGCGGTCCTTCATAGGCCATAACGCCCTTGAAGATGAGGCCGGGCGCAGCGTCGATCGCCTTGGCCGCCGATAGAGCCTCGTCTGCCGTGTCGATGCCATTGCGGGTATACCCTTTGGCGTAGGTGCTAAGATCGCTCCGGGCCCGGACCTCCACAAGAACGCCGAGCGTGACATCCGCGGCGACAGCGGCGGCGCTCAGCTGTTCGATATTTTCCGGCGTATCGGCCAGAACCTTGACGTCGGAGCGTGCGGCAAGCGCCATCAATCGCTTGATTTTAACGGGAACGTTCACCTGATTGGCGAGCAGAATGTCGGTTATTCCATGATCGGCGAGGACTTCCGCCGCGCTCACCTTGGCCGCGCATAACCCAATGGCACCGGCGGCCATTTGTTTTTCGGCGACGCCCGCGCACATATGCGCTTTAAAATGCGGCCGGCAGTGTTTGCCGTGCAGCGCCAGAAAATCCGCCATCAGCTTGATGTTCCGTTCAAGGATATCAAGATCGATGGTGAGGCACGGGGTATCCAGCTCCCGCCAATCAAGACCGGCGAACAGACGGGCGTCCTTATGGGAGGCGGCGCGCGACATAGCTATAGGCCTCTAAAAATCCTTGTCGATCGAGCCTTCGAAATTCCGCTGGATCTCGTAGACCGAGCCAGCGTTTCGCGCGATCGGTTGCGGCAGGCGGGCCGGCACTTTCTCAAGGCGCGGTTCCAAAGTCGCCTCCCCGGAGATCATGCGCGCGTCATACTCCTCAAGGGTGAGGCTTTCGCCCTCCTTCGGCCCGATGATGCGCGGGGTGTACGTGCCCGACAGCGGCCAGGCGTCTGCGGCGGCGCACGCGTAAATCAGCAAACGCCGCGTGTGGTCGGAGCGATTTACAACAGAACCGTGAACAACCCGCACATGGTGAAAGCTAACCGAGCCGGCCGGTCCCGTCAGGGATTCAGCCTTTGAAACATCCAAGCCGGTTTTTTTCGCATCAATAGCGCCGACAAAAAAACCGTCTTCGCCATTGTGGTCATACGCCGGACCGCGATGAGTGCCGGGAACGCCTAATATCGGCCCGTTCTCCTCAGTGACATCGTCAATAAAGACGCTCATGGCCACGAGGCTGTCGTTCGTATGGGGATAGGTGGCCCAGTCCTGGTGCCAATTCACAGGCGCCTGTTCGCCGACAGGCTTTAAATTCACCTTCTGCGTTCCGGTGTAAAGCCGAACGTTCGGCCCCAGAATTTGTGTTAAAGCCTGCACAACCCGGGGGTTCGACAAGACCGCTTTAAAGGCGGAATGCTGGTCTTGCGGGTTTTTAATGCGTCGCAAAATCGGATTTTCCGCCGTGTGCGCGTCATCAATGTCGAAAACGCCGTCGCTTTTGTCGATCTTTCGCGACGCCTCCACAAACGAATCCACGGCGTCGGACAGATCGGCGACAACCTCGGCGGACATCATACCGGGAACGACGACGTACCCTTTTTCCCAATACGTATCGAGCTGTTCTTGAGACAACATGGGCGCACCCTCCTTCGTCAGGCCTCAAAATTACGATAGCGCTACCATAGATTTTTAGCCGCGTAAAGGCGCCAGAAAGCTCAAGCGCTATAGCGTTTCTGAGACAGCCTCAAAGGCGCGAAACATAAATGAGCGTATAAGCAAGCCCGGCAATGCGCCTGGCGCTTTATAAGTTTTATACTGACTATTTAAACGAACAGACGTGCCGAGCTGAACGCACAGATCAACGCAACAATTTACCGTCTGCGCAAAGCGCAGCGGCATTCGCCTTTAAAGCGCAAGATGCGCTATGGTAGAGGTTTATTTTTCAAAAATAACGGTTTTGTCGCCGTTTAGCATGACGCGGCGCTCCGTCCACCATCTGACGGCGCGGGCGAGGACGGCGGATTCCAAATCACGCCCGCGCGCAACGCAGTCTTCCGCCGTATCAGAATGTCGAATACGGATTATATCCTGTTCGATGATCGGTCCTTCATCGAGGTCCGTCGTTACAAAATGCGCCGTCGCACCGACAAGCTTTACTCCACGCTTGTGCGCGGCGTGATAAGGCTTGGCGCCTTTAAAGCTTGGTAAAAACGAATGGTGAATGTTAATGCACCGCCGCTCCAGCTTTGTGCAAAGGTCGTCGGACAGAATTTGCATGTATCGTGCAAGCACGAGCAGATCTATGTCATACGCCTGCATAAGCCCTAATATTTCAGCTTCTTGCTGCGGCTTAGTCTCCTTGGAAATAGGCAGATGAACATATGGAATGTCATGCCATTCCACGAGTTCGCGCATGTCGTCATGGTTGGACATGACGACGGGTATCTCAGCGTGAAGCGCGCCCGTCCGCCAACGATACAAAAGGTCATTCAGGCAATGGCCGAACTTCGAAACGGCGATCATGATACGTGGTTTTACCGAGACGTCGTCAATGCGCCATTCCATGGCGAACGTGTCCGCGATAGACTGGAATGCATTTTCCAAACCGTCTAGCGTTCCCTCGGCGACGCCGCCGATCACCTTAAAATCGGAGCGAAAGAAAAACCTGTTTGTCTCCGCATCGCCGTATTGCGCGGCCTCCATGATGGTGCCGTCATGATCCCGCAGAAATTTCGCCACGGCGGCGACAATGCCGGGCCTATCCTCACATGACAATGTCAATATAAAACGCCCGTCAGACATCACTTGCCGATACTCCCATCCCGTCTCGGATCACGTTAAAAACTCTGATCCGGCATCCTTTAACCAAGCCCAAAAAAAAGCGCCCGTCGCTCGATCAGAAACCAAACGGAAACTGTCCGCAGCGCGCCGCTCAACATACGCCAGAGTATCGGCGAACCGCGTCCGCGTGCCAAGTCCTACTGGAAATGCAGATGGCCGCAGGTCAAGGCCGCAGGACTTTGCAAGCACCGTGACGGCGCCCGGCCCTTTCATATCGATGACGATGCGGCCGTGGGTGATCTCTGCGGCGATGCACGGCGCGCCTTCCGCCGCCGCCTCCGCCTGACGCGCAAAGTCTTCGATCGCTTTAATCTCCCCGGAGATAAGATAATCGGTGCGCCCCATGCGAACGATGGAGAAAGCCTGCGCCTCGACGCTCAGGCGCTCCCCCGGCGGCGAGACACCCAACACAGATTCGAAATAGGAGACGAACGCAGGGTTCTCCCGTTTGCCGCGTATGAGAACCATGCCGACGTCTCGACGCTCAACCAGGCGAAGCTGAGGCCCCTCCGCCGACGCGGGGCCGTCAGGCGCCTCTGCGATAAGGGGCGAGGCGAAAACTGTATTATCCGGCAAGACGCTCTCCTTCCGGGTCATAAAAGACGGGGTTTGCGATCTCCGCCTCAAAAACCTCGCCTTTATCGTAAACCGTCACCCGCTCGCCCATGCGGCTTCGCCCCGCGCGCACGCGGCCAAGGGAGATGCCACAGTCCAAAGTCGGGCTCCAATAGCTGGACGTAACGTACCCGCCGCTTTTACGCGCACCATCCGCATCATCAATGACATGGGCGCCCGTGGGTAAAACGCAGGACGCATCGACGGGCTTTAAGCCGACATAATGCAACCGGTCCGCCCGTTGCGCGTCAGACCGCAACATAGACCGACGCCCGATAAAATCGGATTTTTTCTTCTGCACCGGCCCGCCATAACCGATGTCCTGCGGCACTGTAGCGCCGTCCGTATCCGCGCCCACGTGGAGATAGCCTTTCTCCGCCCGCATCAGGAGGTTCGCCTCGATACCGTAAGGCGTTACATCATATTCCGCGCCCGCCTCCATTAAAGCGGACCAAACATGCTCGCCGTAATGGGCCGGGACGTTCACCTCGAACGCAAGCTCGCCGGTGAAACTCACGCGATAGACCCTTGCCCGAACGCCGGCGACCGTTCCGCTTGCACAGGACATATGCTTAAAGGCGTCTTTATCGAGATCAATGCCCTCGCACACTTTCGACATAACATCCCGGGATTTTGGCCCGGCGACGGCGAACGTCGCCCAGGCGGTGGTCACATTCGCAACGTAGACGTCCAAATTCACCCATTCGCACTGCAGCCACTCCTCCATCCAGCCGTACATGCGATCCGCCCCGGCGCTGGTCGTGCTGCACAAGAACAGGTCTTCCGACAGGCGCACAAAAACCCCGTCGTCGAACACGACGCCGTTTTCATTGGCCATAACCCCGTAGCGCGCACGACCCGGCTTCAGCGTCGAAGCGGTGTTGACGAAAATACGATCGAGAAACACGCCGGCGTCGGCGCCCGTCACCTCGATCTTGCCGAGGGGGGAGCCTTCGAACAAACCGACAGAAGCGCGGGTGGCGCGCACCTCCCTGTGGATTGCGTCCCTATGGCTTTCGCCGGCCTTCGGATAACAGCTCGGACGCGCCCAGCCGCCCCAGTCATCAATGTCCGCACCAAGATCCTCTTGCAACCGCTCGGTCGGCAGACGGCGTAAAGGGTGATAAAAATCACCCACACGGCGACCGGCGAGCGCGCCGAAGGTCGCCGGCTCATAGGGCGGACGAAATTTGGTCGCGCCCACCTTTTCAACGTCAACGCCGCGCGCCCCGGCCATGATCGAAAACCCGTTGAGATTGCTGGTCTTGCCTTGATCGCTCGCCATGCCAAGGGTGGTGTAACGCTTCAAATGTTCTACGGAGACATAGTTCTCACGGGCGGCAAGCTCAACGTCGCTGGCGGTGACGTCGTTCTGGTAATCGACCCAGGCCTTACGCCCCTGTTTTTTAACCGGCGCGCGGAAATAAGCGACTTGGGCGGCCAGATCCAGCTCCTCGGGTTGAAACGCTACGCTGTCGCCCGAAACCGACGCCCCCAGGTCTTCGCACGCGCGCCGCGCCGCCTCAACGCCCTCGCGAAGGGCTGCGGAGACAGCGAACGCGCCGTTGCAGGCGCCGGCTGAGGTTTCATTCTGTACGGAGGTTTTAGGGCGAAATCCGTGGAAGACCTCATCGTATTGAAGCTTGCCGCCGGATTGGGCGAACAGATGCACGCGCGGGGTCCAGCCGCCGGAGTTCAACACGAGATCGCACGCAACCTCCCGCATATCCGCTGCATCAAAGTCATCGCCCCTCAAGCGCGCAACGGTGACGCCGTTTACGCGCGCCTCCCCCTTCACATCGACAATAGCCGCACCGTTTTGAACCGATAGCCCCTCCCCCCTTGCCCTTGTCGGCCAGGGGCCGTCCGCATTGGCGCGGGGATCGACGATAAGGGCGATCTCAACACCGGCGTTATGAAGGGCGAGCGCTGATTTATAGGCGTAGTCATTGTTGGCGAACAAAACCGCGCGCCGGCCGGCGGCGACGCCGTAACGGGCCGCATACTCGTGGGCCGCTGCGGCGAGCATTACGCCCGGTCGGTCATTGTTGGCGAAGACGATGGGCCGTTCAATGGACCCGGTCGCCAGAATAACGCGCGCAGCTCTGACGCCCCACATCCGCTCGGCGAGCCTTGTATTGTTCGCTCGATCTCCAGGCGCCTTCAAAAGCTCACGCACAGCAAGATAATTGTGATCGTAGTAACCGAACACAGATGACCTCGTCAGTATCGTGACGTTTGACGCAGCCTGCAACTTCGCGGCCGCCTGCGCAGCGAATGCGGCGCCGGCGTCCGCCGCGCCCCCATGATCCCACAGCAAAGAGCCGCCAAGGGCGCCGCCGTCGTCAGCGATGACGACATCAAGGCCGCTCTCGACAGCCGTCAGCGCCGCAGCGAGCCCCGCCGAACCGCCGCCGGCGATGAAAACGTCGCAATGGATCCGGCGTTTTTCATAAACGTCGGCGTCGGGCTCTTCAGGTGCTGCGCCCAGACCCGCCGCCTTGCGGATCATCGGCTCGAACGCCTCCCACTGGGGCCACATGAAAGTTTTGTAGTAGAACCCCGCCGGAATAAACCGCTTCATCACGTCATTAACGGCGCCGATGTCGAAATTCACGTTCGGCCAGGCGTTGACGCTTTTGGCGACAAGACCATCGTAAAGGGGAATGGTCGTCGCCTTGATGTTCGGGGTTGAACGCGCGCCCTCCCCCACTTGCACGATCCCGTTCGGCTCTTCAACGCCCGCGGCGATGAAACCGCGCGGGCGATGATATTTGAAGCTGCGCCCAACGACATCGACGCCGTTTGCAATTAAGGCCGAGGCCAGGGTGTCGCCCTCAAAACCTTCATAGCGCGTTCCGTTAAACACAAACGATAAAGGCTGCGTGCGATCAATCTCGCCGCCGGCGTTTAGTCTGTACCCGCTCATGACGTTTCCAATTCGGGTTTCGGCTCCGTCATTTCGTAAACAGCCTTGATCTCGTGGGTGACATTGTCCCGCGCCACATTGAACCATAGACCGCAGCCGTAAGTGTGACGCCACCGCTCAACCGAAACGCCTTTGAGATTATCTCGGTAAAACAGATAATCGGCCCACTTGCCTTCGGAAACTTCCGTGTAAGGCTCCGGCCGTACGATATGGCTCTCACCGCCGCACTCAAATTCGTTTTCATCTCTTGGACCGCAAAACGGACAATTGATTAAAAGCATAAAGCGTGTCCTTTAGTGGGCGATGCCGGAGGCGGCGGCTTCGTCAATGAGGGCGCCTGTTCTGAAACGCTCAAAACTGAAAGGTTTAACGAGGGGATGCGGTTCATCTTCCGCAATCGTATGGGCGAACGTGTAGCCGCCAGCAGGAATCGCTTTGAAGCCGCCAGTGCCCCAACCGCAATTGATATACATACCGTCTACGGGGGTCTTATCGATGATAGCTGTGGAATCGTGAACGACATCGCAAATTCCAGCCCACTGGCGCAACATACGCACCCGGCTAAAACTTGGGAACATTTCCAGCAAACCGGCGACCGCATCCTCCAACACCGGCAGGTTGCCGCGTTGGGCGTAGGAGGCGTAGAGGTCGAGGGCGGCGCCGATGACAAGCTCTCCCTTGTCCGACTGACTGATGTACACCCCCGTCGCCGGCGATAAAATCACCGTGTCGAGAACAGGCTTCATCGGCTCTGAAACGAACGCCTGCAACGCATAACTGTATATCGGCAGACGAAAACCGGCCATCTTTGCAATCACAGAAGAATGCCCGGCCACCGCGACGCCGACTTTCTGCGCCCCAATAGTTCCAAGGCTTGTCTCAACAGCGACGATGCGGCCGCCTTTAAGTTTAAAGCCCGTCACGTCGCAATTTTGAATAATGTCAACGCCAAGGTCGCTCGCCTGGCGCGCATAGCCCCAGGCCACGGCGTCGTGGCGAGCGACGCCCCCGCGCTCCTGCATCATGCCGCCCCAAATCCTGTGGCGGGCGCCGCGCGACGCATCCAGTGCGGGGGCCCTTTTTTTAATTTGCTCCGGCGTGAGCATGTCTGCGGGAACGCCATTTAACTGCATTGCATTACAGGAGCGGTTCATCATCTCAAGATCATGCTCGGAATGGGCAAGGCTTAACATGCCCCGCTGACTGAGCATGATGTTGTAATTCAGATCCCGCGACAGACCTTCATAGAGCTTTAACGAGAAATCGTAAAACGCCGCGCTTTCAGGAAAGAAATAATTGGAACGTATGACCGTGGTGTTGCGCCCGGTATTGCCGCCGCCGATCCAGCCGCGCTCCAGCACCGCCACGTTTGTAATTCCATGGTTCTTCGCCAGGTAATACGCCGTCGCCAAACCATGGCCGCCGCCGCCGATAATGACGACGTCATAGCCTTTTTTCGGCTGCGGCGCCCGCCAGGCCTGGGGCCAGTTTTTGTGGCCCCCAAGCCCCTCTTTCAAAAGATTCAAAGCGGAATAGCGCATGGGACGTTCCGATGAAAACAATGAAAAAATATACACTATTGTATATTCCTGAAACGCGCAAGACGCGCGAAGGCATTGCGCCGCCGGAACGCTCGTTATCGATGGATAACGAGCGAATGCCCTTGGCGTGCGGCCCGCCGCTTTTTAAAAAGGTGAAGATTTAGAGTGTGGCATCGTCACAGGGGAATTGAGAGCTGCGGCGACCTCCGCCACCCGCGCGCCGAGCCGATAAGCTGTACGCAAGTCGCTTTCCACAAGTCCGTCAATACCCTGGTCGGTGTTGGATTGCGCCATCGCGCCGACCCAACTGCCCAAACGATTAAGATCTTCAACGCCGCCTCGGGAGGAATTGTTTCCCCCCGGAAGGTCGAGGCCCGCCCAGATCATGCCGTGCTGCATGGCGAAGGTCATCAGCTGGTAAAGGGTGCTAAGCTTGTCGCCGCTTTGGTTTCCTGAATTGGTGAAGCCGCCGGCGACTTTGTTTTTCCACCCCTGCGCCAACCATATGCGCGATGTGGCGTCCATAAACTCTTTAAGTCCAGCCGAAGCACTGCCCATATAAGTAGGACACCCGAATATCATTCCATCGCACGCCTGCAACTCTTCACGCCGGTCCATCGCCTCGCCAGCGTATATGAGCTCTGCAGACGCCCCCGCCACGGACCCGGCGCCGTCGCGCACCGCCTTGGCTTGATAGGCCGTATGCCCCAGGCCGCTATGGTAGATGACGCAAATCCGAATGTCGTTCATGACGCCGCCCCTTCCATCGCCACCGGCGACGGCGCATCTTCAAAAGCGCGGACAAAGTCCGGATCGCTTCGCCGCAGGCTTTCGTAATCGACCGCGCCCGTGCGCGACATGTAACTGAACGCGAAGGTGACGGGGTCAAGGTGCAGCTTATGGTCCACAGTTTCGTACCAGGCGATGCTTTGCACAGCCGCCCGCTGGAAGAAATCCGAGCCCGCCTGCCGGTTCGCCTGAAACGTTTCCAGGGCCGCGCCGATGTCAGCACCATGCTCTAAAAACGCCCTCGCCAGCACATCGGCGTCGCGCATGCCAACTCGCGTGCCGGAACCAATGGAGGGATGCACCGTTCGCAGCGCATCGCCGATCAGAACCACATTTTCAAAGGACCAGCGCGGCGTACGTACGATGTTCGGGGTAAACCATGTAAGCTCACCGGACAGCAGCGGCCGACCATCAAGATACTTGGCGAAAATATCGGCGCAAAACGCACGTGTTTCCTGGTCGGACATATCAGCGAAGCCCGCCCGCATCCAGGTTTCGGGATCACACTCGACAACGAAACCGCCGCGATCCTCCCGATACGTATATGCGTGAGCAATCATTAAGCCATATTCGGTTTGTTCGAAAATCAGGCTCATATGATCGAACAGCTTCTCCGTAGCATACCACGCAAATTTGTTATTCTGCGGCGTTATCCTCGATCCGAAATGGTCTTGGTATGTTTTGCGCACAACGCTGTTGACCCCATCCGCGCCAACAAGGACGTCATAGTCAGTCTTTAGCGCTTCAACGCTCTCTATCCGTTGTTCGTACCTGATGTTCACGCCAAGGCGTTCGCAATGGCTATGCAGCAGACGCAAAAGACGGATGCGCTCCACCCCAACGGATGCTTCGATGGTGACAACGACCTCTTCGCCCCTATGGGCGATCATCATCGTATCTCCGTGAGCGGAGACATCAAGGATATCGCGGTAAAGGTCTTCGTCCGTTTTTTTTAGAAATTTTAGCGAACTGCCGAGCAGGCCAATGCCAAAACCGTAGGTGGCGCCGGCTGGGTTTTGCTCGAAGACATCAACCTCAAAGGACTGCTTGCGCAGCAATTTCGCCAAAAAAAGGCCTGCGGGTCCGGCCCCGATGATCGCAGCTCTCATAACGACGCTTCCCGTTCGCTCGCCCATGTTTTCTGAAAACCCGAGCGGCGCAGATAGGTTGGCCCGGCGTAGCCAGACGGCTGCGCCGGACGCTGTTTGTGCATAAGGCTCTCGCCTTAATCCTCAGTAGGTCAAAACCAACCGACCACCGATCAACTGCGGATCACCTTGCAAGAAGCCTGACAACTGACTTGCATCATCAATCGCCAATTCCGTCGCCAGCTTATAGTCTTCGTCGAACAAGTTGCGGGCGAACAGCTCAAGCCGATAACGGTCGGTTTCGTAGCCAGCGATCAGATCCACAATATTTCGAGAATCCAGGCGGCGGACGTCTGAATTGGCGGCGTCGCCCTCTTGCTCTGATGCGTAGGAATAGTTTCCGTTCACATAAAAACCCGCTGGATGACGGTAGTTGAACCCGGCCGCAACTGTGGTCTCCGGCGCACCTGGAAACTTGTTGCCCGTAAAGTTTCCACCGGTGGTCGGTATGCCCCCAAGCGCTGTTGTGACGTCAAAATCGTCAAACTCCGTATTGAGAAGACCGAGGCCAAAATAAACGTCCAACGCATCGCTGATGCGCGCTCTTACATCAACTTCCGCTCCGTACAGGGTCGACTCAGCGGCGTTGACGACCAACGTGTTCGCCGGGTTGAACGGCGCCACCAGAAAGGACGTCTGTTGATCTTCCCACTCCGTGAAGAAAACGTTGGCGTTCACCGTCAAATCACCACCAAGCCACACAGAGCGCAATGCGCCTTCGTATGTCGTCGTATATTCAGGGTCATAGGAGAACCTTGGGTCCGTACCCAGTGGCGGCAAACCGATCTGCCCGGCGCCGCCGCCGCGATAGGCCCGCTGCACCGAGAAACTCGTCGACAAATCGTCGGTCCAGTCATAGGTGATGACGCCTTTTGGCAAAAACGCTTCAAAAGTCGTCTCGATATTCTGGTCAAACGGGGGGAATGCAGGGAAGCCTGGCACGTCGCCGTTTAATATTGCAAGGGCGATAGCGTCGCTGCCAGTACGATCTTCCGTTACCACACGGGCGAACTCTTCACTGTCATAGCGCGCGCCAAACAATACGCTGAGGCGGTCGGTGATTTGATATTCCGCTTCGCCAAACACAGCCCAGTTTTGAACGTCCGTATCGATAGTTAAATCGAAAACCGCGACC
>JBCDBL010000081.1:0-19769 GCA_039183635.1 Pseudomonadota bacterium | reverse complement strand
CCCGGACGCCGGTTTTCTCCAAGTCTTTGACTTGGTTAGAAAATCGAGCGATCCGGGACCTGGTGCAACAGATTTCAGACACGCGGAGACAGATCCCGGCGCTAACACGCGCACACCAAAACCTATGGGTTTTGGGCGCGTGTAACGTCCGGGATGACGCTCCTCAAATTACTCTTGTGCGAGCGTCATGATGATCGCGTCCAGAACATCGAAATGATCCTCGGCGCTGCCGCCTTCGGAGATTGCTAACGCCGCCTTATCGAACATAGCGGAGAGCTGCACGGTCAGCGCCTCGATCGGCAACTGTTTAATCTCTTTGCTCTGCATGGCTTCTGCAAGGCCAATGCGCAGGGCGTCCTCTGAAGTCTCCCGGTCAATTTTATTGAGTTCTATTTGCCCCAGTACAGCCGGACCATCCAATAACATGATCCGAATTCGACCTTTGTTTTTCATGGCCTCCAAGTAACCGCGACCGCCCTGTCGCAAAGCCTGAATCGCTGAGCTGTGGGCCTTTGTCGCAGAAGCAGTGATTTCAGCCGCAACACTTGCGTACTCTTGAATAACAACGGCGCGGAAGAGCTCAACTTTGTCATCGAAGTGATGGTACAGAGCGCCCCGTGTAACGCCTGCCGCTTTGACGATGTCCGGCGTTGTCGTTTCTGCATAGCCCTTCTCCGCGAACAATGTTCTTGCGGCGTTTATGAGCGCCGATCTCGTGGCGTCTGTACGTGATTTATTGGATCGGGCCTGCTTTTTCTGTTGCATGCATGCAGCCTGTATGTTTATGGTTCAAAAACATACACACTGTATGTATCTTTTTGAGGAAAAACAACATGAAATGCACCCAGTACTACCCTGTGATCCAAACCAACGATGTGGCGGCGACAAGAGCCTTCTATGTCGATAACTTTAGGTTCAATATGAGTTTCGATGCTGACTGGTATTGCCATCTGCAATCGCGCGAAGACCCGAAAGTCAATATCGCTATCCTCAAAGACGACCACGAAACCATTCCCGAAGAAGCGCGCGGAACAATCAGCGGCCTCATTCTTAACTTCGAAGTTGAAGATGTTGACGTCGAATTCCATCGGGCGAAAAAAGGCGGATTACCCATCATAAAAACCCTAACCGATGAGGCCTTCGGCCAGAGGCACTTCATTACGCGCGACCCAAACGGCGTATTGATCGACGTGATCAAACCAATTCCTCCGTCCGGTGAGTTTTCCGGCAACTATGCTGCGGACGCCCTTCCGACAAAATGAGTTCTGGTGCTGTGGGGCCTGTTTCTCAATAACGGGTCTCATCAAGAAACTACACGCCAACGCTTACACCCAAAGACGTAAAGCGTCGTCTCACATCCGATTGAAGCGACGACGCTTTAGTTTACGTTGACGCCTGAGGCCGCCCTAAAGCGCCTTTTTCAACTCCGACGGCACATACTTTTCGCGCAGCGTCACAAGCTCTTCGGCGATGGTCGGGTGAAGCGCGCACGTTGCATCGAAGTCGGCTTTCGTCACACCGGCTTTGACGGCGATGGCGATGCATTGGATCATTTCCGGCGCCTCCGGTCCGACAATATGGCAACCGACGACACGGTCGGTGCCCGCATCGATGACAAGTTTCATCATTGTACGTTCTTCGTTACCGGACAGCATGTTTTTCATGGCGCGGAACTCGGTTTTATAAATGTCGACCGCACCGAACTTGCGCCGCGCCTCGTACTCAGACAGTCCAACGCTTCCCACCGGGGGCTGGCTGAACACCGCTTTAGGAATGTCCTCGTAATCCATCTTTGTCGGGTTATCGCGGAAAACCGTTTCAAAAAAAGCGCCCCCTTCGCGTATCGCAACAGGGGTCAGGTTGACGCGATCAGTGACATCGCCGATGGCGTAAATGTTGTCGGCGCTGGTTTTCGAATAGGCGTCGACAACGATCGCGCCTTTTGCGTTCACCTCGACCCCCGCCTTCTCAAGCCCGAGCCCTTCTGTCGCAGGCCGACGCCCGATCGCCCACATCACTTCATCGGCGTCCACATGAAGGCCGTTTTTCAGATGACAGCGCAAGCCGCCATCCTGCTTCTTCTCAATTTCCGTAAAAACTGTCTGGGTGATGATGCGCACCCCTTTTTTACGCATTTCATCATGGACGCGTACGGAGATATCCGTATCAAAGTAACGTAAAATATCCTCGCCGCGGTAAACAAGGCATACCTTCGCGCCAAGACCGGCGAAAATACAGGCGAATTCAATGGCGATATAACCGCCGCCCGCAACCACTATATGGTCCGGCAACTTTTCCAGATGAAACGCTTCGTTGGACGTAACGCCATGTTCATGGCCCGGAACAGAAACATCGACATTGGGCGTCCCGCCTGTGGCGATGAGGATTTTATCGGCGGTGACGTCACGGCCCTCGTCGACGAGGCGCACTGTATGGGCGTCTTTCAAAACCGCCCTTGACTGAATAATGTCAGCACCGGCGTTTTTCAAATTGCGAATGTAAATCCCGTTAAGACGGTCGATCTCGGCGTCTTTGTTTTCGATAAATCTCGTCCAGTCGAATTCAGGCTCGCCGACCGTCCAGCCATAGCCCTTCGCATCCCGAAACTCCTCGGCGAAATGACTGGCGAACACCATAAACTTTTTTGGCACGCAACCGCGAATGACGCAGGTGCCCCCGACCCTGTGTTCTTCTGCAACGCCCACCCGCGCGCCATGGGCGGCCGCCAGCCGCGATGCACGAACGCCGCCGGACCCGGCGCCGATGGTGAACAGGTCGTAATCGTAGTCTGACATGGGAAGCTCTCCGAAGCAGGGATCGAGGGCCTACAGTCTTAAGCGGCCAGGCCCCGTTCGCGCAACTTCTCTTCGAGATTTTCACCGATACGTGACAACACCGTCAGCATCCAGCCCGCTGCAGCTTGCTCTGACTCAGAGATAATATTCGGCGTTTTGGCCACCATCTTGCGCCCGACGGGGGTTTCGTAAAAGACGATAATCTCGGTCAGCTCAGAATCGCTGAAGTGCCGGGCATAGACCGAAGCGACGAGATCCAGATATTCTGGAATGGCATCGGTGATTTCATCTATGAAAACCTCCCGCAAGAGGGCCAGAGATTGTTCGTTCGCCCCCTGGGCGGCAAGGCCGGAGAGCGCCTCGTCGACAGCCATGGGGATCACCAACTCGATCGATTCCCGAACGCCGGCGACTTCGACCATTTCCCGCGCTTTTTCGTACGATCCTGCAGACGCAGGGCCGGACGTGAAAAGCACGGCCAACACAAAACCAGCCACGGCGGCATGACGTTTTAGCATGAACATCCCCTCTCCCAAAACGCTTCACACATACTGACGGAAATGGTTAACGCCGACAAGCACGCGGCGGATGGGGAGCAAGAACGTTAGCCGGCGACGAAGCCAATACCGGTTTTCAAACGATCGGACCGGTATTCATCGACCTCCTTTTTGAAGGTGTCGAGATATTCTTTGTAGATTCGCTCGTACACCTTTTCGAAATTCACTTCATCGGTGGGGATCTCCAGCTTTCTTTGGAAGCCGATGAAGGTGACGAACATGCCGCCCACCACTTCGACGGAGACCCTGGCGCGCAACCATAGAGCTTCGTCATCCTGCGGGTTTTTCGCCACAAGACTGACGCCGAACTGAATGGGCGCGAGGGCGATGACCTTGGCGCCATGGAAAGAAAAGGCCTCATCTCCATAAACTCTTTTCGGATCAAAAGGCCCCTCGGCGGGGACAAGGGCCACCAAGGACGGGTCGCAGTCCAAATAGCCCGGCATCCCCTTCGCAAGGGTCTCTGCAAAATGACGGCACAAACACATATTCTCAAAAGCCGCGCGCCCGTAGTCCTGTATGCTCTTCTGCAACTCGTTATATTTCGCCACGAGACCCAAGACTCCTTACGCTGTCGGTTTTTGAAAATGTTCAACGCCGTCCGGCGCGGCGATAAAAAGATCAGTGGCAAGATCGATAAAAAGCCCGGTCTCAACCACCCCCGGGATATGCAGTAAATCGTCAGCAAGCGCTTCAGGCGAGCCAATGCGCCCCAGGGCGCAATCGAAAATATAATTCCCGCCGTCGGAGAGGAACGGGCCGCCCTCCCCCATACGCATGGCGATGTCAGCGTCCGTAAAACCGTGCGTTTCAAACGTGCGGCGAACGGCGGCGACAGTCAGCGCAAATGCATAAGGCGTCACTTCCACCGGCAATGGGAACGCCCCAAGTTCGGCCTTGAGCTTCGACGCATCGGCGATCACCGCCATGCGCCGAGAGGCCGCAGCAACGATCTTTTCCCGGAGCAAGGCGCCGCCGCCGCCTTTAATCAGCCGGAACGTCCGATCGGCTTCGTCGGCGCCATCGACCGTCACGTCGATGACAGTCGCCTCGTCAATATCGGCCAGCTCAACGCCGCAAGCTCTCGCAAGCTCCGCCGTCGCCTCGGACGTCGGCACGCCTTTGACATCGCGCCCCGCCTCCGCCAGACCGCGCACAAAATACGCAGCCGTGGAGCCGGTGCCGAGGCCAACGGTCATGCCGTCTTCAATCAGATCAAGCGCGGCGTAAGCAGCCTGTTTCTTTTGGGCGTCGGCGGTCATGGAATCCTTAAGAGCAATCTTGTTTGAAGGAAGCGCACTATGGCCGAGGGCGGCGTGCGGGTCAAAACCTTATGGCGTTTCCAGGCGAGATGAACGTGGTACATCGTCGGCGACTGCAACCAAAAAGGACCTAACCGCATCGCCCTGCCGCCGGTTGACGCGACGACGCACCAGCCCGCCCTATTCCACCGTTACTGATTTCGCCAAATTGCGCGGCTGATCGACATCCGTTCCCTTGGCGACGGCGGTGTGATAGGCAAGAAGCTGGACCGGGATCGCTGTTACGAGAGGACTTAGAAAGTCGTTCGTATCCGGCACGATAAGCGTGCGCCAAGCATCCTCGCCAGCAACCTCGGCCCCCCTGGCGTCAGTTATAAGGACAGCTTTGCCGCCGCGGGCGATCACCTCCTGCATGTTGGAGACGGTCTTTTCAAACAGATCGTCCATCGGCGCGATGACGATCACCGGCGTCGTCTCATCAATCAATGCGATGGGGCCGTGCTTCAATTCCCCCGCAGCGTAGCCTTCGGCATGGATGTAGGAGATTTCTTTCAACTTCAAAGCGCCCTCAAGGGCCATAGGGTAGCTCACCCCGCGGCCGATATAGAGAACGTCCGTTGCCTTTGCGATGTCATGGGCGATGGCTTCGGCCTGGCCTTCCGTTTGCAGCGCTTCGCTCATCAGGCGTGGGGTCTCCATCAAAGCTGTGACGAGATCAGCTTCATCGTCTGCTGACAGAACGTTTCTGGCGCGGCCGGCGGCGATCGCGAGTGTGGCGAGGGTCGTTAACTGACACGTAAACGCTTTTGTAGAGGCGACGCCGATTTCGGGCCCGGCGTAGGTGCGGAACAAGTGGTCGGCCTCACGCGCGATAGAACTTTCCGGTACATTGACGACGCCGGCGGTCTTTTGCGCCGCGTCCTTAGCGTAACGCAACGCCGCCAAGGTGTCTGCGGTTTCCCCGGATTGGGAAATGAACAGCGCGCCGCCCCCCTTTTGCATCGGCGGTTGGCGATAGCGCAACTCGGAGGCGACATCGATGTCGACCGGAAGCCGCGCCCAGCGTTCAAACCAATATTTCGACACAAGCGCGGCATAGTAAGCCGTGCCGCAGGCCGTCATCGTAAGCGCGGTCATGTCTTTAAAATCGAACTGGCCCCCAGGCCCGCGCACGGTTCCCGCCGCGGTGTCGACATAAGCGCCCAAGGTGTGAGCCGCCACCTCCGGCTGTTCATGGATCTCCTTCGCCATAAAATGCCTGTACCCGCCCTTGTCGACGAGAGCCGCAGAAGCGTCGGAAACAGTCTCGTCCCGGGTTACGGTCTTGTTCGCGGCATCGTAAATTCTGAAACCCTCGCGGCTGAGAATCGCCCAATCGCCTTCTTCCAGGTAGGTGACGCGGTTTGTAAACGGCGCAAGGGCATAGGCGTCGGACCCCAGAAACATATCCCCTTCCCGGTCACCCTGGCCCTGGCCGACAGCCAGCGGGCTGCCTTTGCGGCCGGCGAAAATGAGGTCCGGCGCCGCCTTGAAGACAGCAGCGATGGCGAAGGCCCCGTCAAGACGGCCGAGCGCGGTGCGAAACGCCTCATCCGGCGACAGGTTTTCAGCCTCAAGATAATGTGTGATCAGCTGAACGATAACCTCAGTGTCTGTCTCTGTCTCACAACGCCGGCCATACCCCTGCAGCTCGTCTCTTAGAATCTTGAAATTCTCGATAATACCGTTGTGGACAAGAGCGACATGCTCCGTGGCATGAGGGTGTGCGTTGGCCTCTGTCGGCGCGCCATGGGTGGCCCATCTTGTGTGGCCGACACCGACGACGCCGTCGAGGGGCGAGTGTTCCAGCACACCTTCAAGATTGACCAACTTTCCCACCGCACGTCTGCGGACAACAGCGCCGTCAACCACCGTCGCAACGCCTGCGGAGTCGTAACCGCGATACTCAAGGCGCTTCAGCCCCTCAATGATTTCACGGGCGACAGGCTTTGTCCCCAAAACGCCAATAATACCGCACATATGCGTCCTCGATCCTTGATTAAACGTTACGACGTCTTTTTGCCGGCGACGAATTTCTCCGCCCAGCCTTCAATTTCCTTTTGCCGCCCCCGCGCCACGGCCAACGCCCCTGGCGCGACATCCTTGGTGACGACGCTGCCGGAGCCCACATAGGCATTGGCGCCCACCGTCACCGGCGCAACCAGCGAGGAGTTAGAGCCGACAAAAGCATTCTCTCCGATAACGGTACGGAATTTATCGTACCCGTCATAATTGCAAGTGATGGTTCCGGCGCCGATATTGGCATTCGCGCCGATGCTGGCGTCGCCGATGTAGGTCAAGTGGCTGACTTTTGCGCCGGCCCCAATCTCAGCTTTTTTGATTTCCACGAAATTACCGACTTTCGCGCCAGCGCCGATGACAGCCCCCGGACGCAAACGGGCGTAAGGCCCGACGGCTGCGTTGTCAGACACCGCAGCGCCCTCAAGATGTGAAAACGCTTTCACCTCAACCCCGTCGGCGACCGCAACGCCGGGGGCGAACACCACGTTGGGGCCGACGACGACATCCCTGCCGAGTTTCGTGTCGTGGGAGAAAAACACCGTTTCCGGGGCAATCAGAGTGGCGCCGCCCAACATCGCCTGACGCCGCATGCGCCCTTGGAATACAGCTTCAGCTTCGGCCAGCTCCACCCTTGAGTTGACGCCGAGGACTTCTTCTTCCTTTCCGACGACAAGGGCGCGTTTCAAACCGGCGTCACGGGCGAGGCCGACTATATCTGTCAGATAGTACTCGCCCTTGGCGTTATCGTTGCCAATCTTCGGCAGAAGATCTCGCAACGCCTCTGCACGAATCGCCATGACGCCCGAATTGCACAATGTGACAGCCAGCTGTTCCCGCGACGCATCTTTGGCCTCAATAATGGCGTCAAGACCGCCGGAGGCGTCTGTCATCAACCGTCCGTATGCGCCGGGCTCAGCCGCTTCAAACCCGAGTACGGCGACGGCGGCGCCGCCTGCGCAAGCCTCCGCGAGCGCACCGAGCGTTTCCGGAGTAATCAAAGGCGTGTCGGCGTAAAGCACCAAAACCACGCCGGAAAACCCATCCAGCGCGGGGACCGCCTTCATAACGGCATCGGCCGTGCCCTGCGGCGGGGCCTGGACGGCAACGGCGCAGTCTTCCCGAAACGCCCGCGCCGCATCCCCCACCTCCGGCGCATGGTCGCCGATCACGACGCAAACCCGGGCCGGAGACAAAGTCTCAGACGCCGCCATCGTATGACCAAGCATTGAAAGCCCCCCGACCTCATGCAGCACCTTCGGCGTCTTGGACCGCATGCGCGTGCCTTTCCCGGCGGCGAGAATGACAGCAGCCGTGGGCGCTAGATTTAGAGAATCAGCCATGGGCGGGTCCTTCAATGTCGTTTGCAGGCGTATCGGCGTGGGACATAACCGACTGATGCTGCATAAGAAAAATGAACAATTGTTTCGATTTCTTGCCGTGGTTGCGCACAGCTCCCATCCGCGTCAATAGGAACGCGTTTACCACCAGCAAATTACATGCAAAAGGGGCATAAATTATGACTGATCTCGCCGGCGTCGTGGTCGTTTTCGATCTCGACGGCACCCTTGCGGACACCGCCCCGGACCTCGCCGGCGCCATGAACGCCGTCCTCGCCGCAGCAGGCCGCCCCACCCTGCCCGTGGAGTTAGTACGCCATCTTGTGGGCCATGGCGCCCGGGCGCTCATCGAAAAAGGTTTTACAGAAACAGGGACCCCGTGTCCTGTCGAGGAGATGGACCGACATATCGAGATCTTCCTTAAGCACTATCGCGCCCACATCGCCGACGCGACAATACTCTACCCAGACTTGCTGAAGGCTTTAGACGATTTGGCCGCAGCGGGCGCCTCGCTTGCCGTGTGCACCAATAAAAAAGAGGATTTGGCTGTACAGCTGCTCGACGCTCTGAACCTTTCATCGCGGTTTTCAGCTGTGGTTGGCGGCGATACTTTGCCGGTGCGCAAACCTGCCGCCGAGCCTTTATTAGAAGCCGTTCGCCGAAGCGACGGAGACGCCAGCCGCGCCATTATGGTCGGCGACAGCAGCACGGATGTCGGTGCGGCCAAAGCAGCCTCGATGCCTGTCATAGCCGTCACATTCGGTTACAGCGACATTCCGGTTAAAGAGCTTCAAGCCGATCGATTGATATCGCACTATGACGATTTGTTGGGAGTCGTTTGCGATCTTGTGAAGCGCCTTTAGGTATTAAAAGGCCGTGTTACTGGGCTTGAATGAAACGCGGCATGCCGTTGATGAGATCGGAGCGCACATCGGTGCGGGCGGACCGCATGGCTGGTACAAACCCCTCGCTGACAAGCTGCACATCGACGTCAAAGCCGCGTTTACGCCAAAAATCGGTGATTTTTTGTTGAAGATGTTGTGCGCCGTCGCGGTCGCAGTAATCGCGTGTCATCGATCTCTCCCAGGTTGGCTTATCTGAAAGCTTTGATTTCCTTTATATGCCGCAAAATTTGGCCAAAAAAAATAGGAAAGTCAAATATTATCATTTTGGACTTATATCAAAACGACACCGTCAAATCCCAAAAACCCTTTAAAGGCATAACACTAATCAAACTTTTTTATAACTTCCTCGCACTTGGCCGGCCGACCCTCCCTTCAATCACGTGCTACTCATTAGGTAAATTTTATAAGTTTTTCTTATAATGCCGATGATAAGCTGTAGGAAAGTATTCCCATTCACCGCTTCCGACGGCACACTGGCCTCTATCGCAACACTGGGGAGTCCTCCCATGTCCATCGGCGCCCGGATACGCCAAGCGCGCAAAAATATCGGCTTTTCCCAAACAGATTTGGCGGACCGGTTGAAGGTAAGCCAACCCACAGTGGCCAATTGGGAAAGCGGCGCCCATGACCCACGGCGAATTATGCAAACCAAAATCGCCGACACGCTGGGCGTGAAACGGGATTGGCTGGCCAGCGGCCAAATGGATTCCGATAACGCCAAGCCATACTCCACAGCTTATGTGCGCCGCCCTATCATTCACACGCCCTTGATCAGCTGGGAGAACGCCGCGGGAGCCAGCGCGAACGGAGGGTTCGACCCCTACCCCATGGCCGAAGAGTTCATCCCGGTCACGGCGAAATCCACAAACCTCTTCGCGTTGTTTATGGAGGACGAGGCCATGAACCTCGCTTTCCCGCGGGACACCCTGGTGGTTATCGATTATGAGAATGTAAAAGCCGTAGACGGCGGTTTTGTTTTAGCGTCCGTTCAAGGTCAGGCGGTGCTGCGCCGGTGGCGGGACACGCCCCCGCGGCTGGAGCCCTATTCAAGCAATCCCAATCACGACACCATTTATGCAGACGCAGATACACAAATCCTAGGCTGCGCCGTTGTTTCTATACGGTTTCACTAAAGCGCGTTGCGCGTGATGCGGATCAGACGAACACGATTTTTTTAATAATGAAATATCGAGCTTTTTTGCACATGCGACACGTATAAACCGTCTAAACACTTGCGATCACCGCTGCGACAGACGACAAAGCCCCGCCTTTCGCCTAACAAGGCAATCATGAAACCGGCTTGCACGTCAAAAGATAAGAAATTCGCAGTGTACTGTAGTTAACCGCATAAACAAAAAATCAACCGCATCAAAGTAAAAACACCAGCCAGATTTTCACCTCGCACCCCGCTCATAAGATTGCATGAGCTTCAACATGATTTCATTGGCAAGCGTTCTGTTCGCCGTATGAGCGCCGTTCGTAAGGGCAATGACCGCTAAACGCTTTTCAGGAGAAAAAACCACGAAACCATGGTGGCCATCATTATGCCCTCCGTGGGAGTAAACGGTCCCATACCTCCCAAAAGCCATAATGCGCCAACCAAGACCGATGCTGAACACAACCTCATCCATCATCACAAACTCAGTATTCGGCGCCATGAACAGGTCTGCTGTTTGTTGCGTAATTGGGCTCGATAGGTCACCGGCATTCAAGATGCCAAGTATATATTTTGCAAGATCAGGCGCAGTGGACGATAAACCTGCGCCGCCTGTCGCCTCACCGAATGTCCATGCTGGAACTTTGTAATATTCCCGCGTGCCAAGAGGAAACACTTTGTGATGCAGATCGTCTCCGTACGCATACGGCGTCGCCATACCGGCGTCACGCTCGTCGGAGGTGCGAACAAACGTGTTCGTCATCGCCAAAGGCGTAAGAAGCCTCCGCTGCACCAGGTCGGCGAAGGTTGGCGCACCGTCAGCACGGGCGAGCACGTATCCCGCCAAGTGCATGCCGAAGTTTGAATAAGAGTAACGCTCTCCAACCGGGTGCTTGTTCGTCGACGCTTTTGCACCAGCCAATAAGTCATCAATGTCATAGGCCTCGGCGATGGTCGGGTCGAACCCGTCGGGCAACCCTGGAACGCGAATGTTACGACGATTGACAGGGTTAGAGAAAAAGCCCGCTTGGTGAGACAGTAAAAGCCGAAGGGTGATGTCCGCGGATTGCGCAGAGGGGTGGAATTCAATTTCCGGCACATAGTCCGTAATAGGAGCATCAAGGTCTACCGCGCCTTCGATCGCCATTTCGGCAGCGACGACGCCAACAAATGTTTTTGTAATGGAGGCGATTTGATACGTCGTATCCAACGTCGCGGGGGCTTTCGTTTCCAGGTCTTTAACGCCATAGGCTTTTTCAAAAGCGACGCCATCGCCGGACACGATGGCGATTGTGAAGGACGGAGAGTTGTAAGCCATCCTCTTTTCCGCAACCCGTGCATCGATCCACGCCTCTAAATCGCCGGTTACAGCCGCGGCCGGGCGGGGGCCTGCAAAGCCAGCGTCTCGCCACGCATCAACGGCGCACCCGCCCAAGAGCGATGCAAAACAGCATATAGCGAACACCTTGCGCAGCATTTTCATAGCCTGCCCCTCAACAAGAATCTTTATATCAAGCTTTTTATGAATAGCGACAGCAGCTATTATTACAAGGGTGTGTAGGTGTCCTTGACGGAAACAACCCGTTTTCCTGGCGACAAAAGCGTAAAGAGAGCTGAGCTTATGATCCCCATACCGGTGGCGGCGCTTGTCGCTGCTTCAACGCTTTCAAGCAGGCGTATTTTCTCCTCGAAGGCGTGAACGGTCGGGTTCGTATGCGCCCCATAGATATGGCCTTGGGCTTCACCGAGGGCCACGACCTGCCATTCATCAATATCTTAATAACCGAAAGACACGCTATGCACGACGGGCGCTTGCGTCGCCCCTTGTAACAAATACTCCTCTTCTGCGGCCCAAACGCATTGCGTAGATGGAGATATTACAGCTGCACGCAGCTTCATTCACTTCTCCAATATCATTGAGGAGTTAGACATGCGGCCAGTTTCAAAATGGACCGCGCCGACATAGCTTAAAAAATCGCAGTTTAGCTTTAAAACACAAAAAGCTTCCAGTTGAACAACGACCATACAAAAAATAACATCACAACAACGTATACGATGTACCTAAACTTTCCGACCATAGAACGGTCGCCCGACAGCATAACGCGCGGCGACAAAACAGCGGTCGCCGCAACGATTGCTACAAACGCATACCCGAGGACCTTCATAACGACAAAGTCTCTTGTTGGGAACGCTTCATACAGTTGATTAATGTCACTGAGAAGGTTCGAAAACGTCAGACCAATTTGTATAACAATCACCAGACATGCGATAGCAGAAGCAAGGACGGCGATTTTTTCAATGTCGCTGACGCCAGACGCATTTTTGGGCGCAAATCCCCTCACACGAACGCCGTAGCCGATCAGAACACAAACGGAAGCAAGCACCGCCAAAGCCAAAGGCGCATAGAAGGTCAAAGGTTCATCGAAAAAGGTTTTACGTTCAAAACCGTTGTGACCGGCGTTGCTGAAAAAAACGTACTTGGCCTTGCCTTTCTGCGTCAACTGAAACCCCATAATCTCACCATTGCGCAACGCCTTAAACCGTCCGTCGCCAATAGGCGTATAGCGATCCGCCCCGGCGCCATCGGAGACAAGGAGATCCCCTTCAGGCGTCGGCGTAATACTGATAACTTCAGTTAAGCTCGCGACTTTTCCCAGACGGGACTGCACCCGGCGCGCGCCTAAAAATTCGCCCTCCACCTTGGAAAGCCATTCCTTCGAGACGGGGGCGGCCTTTGGCGTATGTTCTTCAGGTTTTGGAAAAAACGCCTCCACCACCCTGTTGGGTAAACGCGCAAGGCGCGAGCCGCTTTCGGTGTTCGTCGACACAAAGACGCCGAGACCAAGCTCTGGAATCAATACGAGATTGGATATAAAGCCGTTGATCGAACCGCTATGGGCGATCGAAGCGTAACCCGCAGTATCTTCTATCCAAAACCCATGGGCGTTGCCGTTTACGCCAGGCATGTGGCTGAACAAAGGCTGGTGCATACGCCGGACCGTTTCAGGCGCAAGTACGGATACGCCGTCAAGGGCGCCCGCATTCATATGCACCTGCATAAAGCGTGTTATATCTTCCGCCGTGGTTGAAAGGCTTCCTTCAGGCTCTATGAGGTCAAGCGTATCGGGAAAATATTGAGGGGCATACCAACCATTCTTCCAGGCATGACTTTTCGCCTCCGCCGCCCTTAAGGCTTCGTTTTTAGCACTCTCCTCGCCCACAGCGGCCGAACGGATCGATGTGGATGAACGCGCCATCGCCAGGGGCGTGAAAATTTCATCTTCAAGATATTGGGCGTAACTCTTGCCCGAAACGCGCGCTACGATTTCCCCAAGTAAGGCGAAACCAAAATTCGAGTACGACGTCAACTCGCCGGGCGCACGCACCTGGCGGGGCGCAAGAGCTGCAAACTGGCGGGCGCGCGGTTCATTTTCAAGCTTTGGATTGGCGCCAAAATAGCCGAAGAAACGATCTTCAAATCCAGGCGTATGGGTCAACAAATGCGACACCGTAACGGCGCCAAGCCTGTCATCGAATTTTAAATCGCCCAGATAGGTTCTGATATCTGCATCAAGATCAACGCGCCCGTCTTCCACAAGCTGCATGATCGCAGTCGCTGTAAACAGCTTTGTGATAGAAGCAACGCGGAATAAGTGCACGGACGGATCCACCGTCTCGCCCGTTTCGGCGTTCGCCAGCCCATAGCCTTCAAGCAGCAAGGTATCGTCCGGGGTGACCACCGCTACGACTGCACCTGCAATGCGATGGTCCTCCATCGCAGTTTTGACGACACCATCGACGAAAGCCTTAAGCTCTTTCTTATTTAGAAGAGATGCAGGGTTATCTTGTTCTTCTTCAAAACTTGCCTCAACGCCCGGCGCGCCTTGCAGGGGGTCAGCGGCGACAGCTCGCCCGCATAAAAACAGCAGAACGCCAAATAAAGCGGCCCCAACGATCGAAATCTTCATCTTGCTTACCAAGGCCATCTCACCCCCTATCCGCGTTATGTACGGTCTATGCTTTTTTAAAACAGCTAAAATCGACAACGTTCCAAACACACGATAACTTAGCGGCCTATACGTGCCGATACGAAATATATTTTCGCACCAAGAACGCATCGACGCCATAACGCCCGCCCTCTACGCCGTAACCGCTTCGCCGCAGTCCGCCGAAAGGGGCGTCAATATCGCCGACGCCGGTTTTGTTAACGGCAAGGCTGCCCACGGACACCTCGTTCATAATGCGTTGCGCCTTTTCCTGAGACGATGTGAAGGCGTAGCCGACAAGGCCGAGGTCGCTGTCATTTGCGATCCGGATCGCGTCATCGAGCGTATCAACGCTGGCGATCGGCGTCAGCGGCGCGAAAATTTCTTCTTTCAAGAGATTGCTGTCGGCCGGCATGGATATGGCGATCGAAGGCGCAACGAAATTCCCTTGCGCCGGCAGATCGAGTGGGCAGCGCCTTATCTCAGCGCCTTCGGCCTCCATCCGCGCTTCGCGCTCCGCCATTGCGGATACAGCACGCGCACTGATCAAAGGCCCCATTGCAACACCCTCGTCTTTCCCCGGGCCGACGCGGATCGTCCGGCAATGGGCCCAATACGCCTCAACGAAGGCATCGTAAGCATCTCGCTCCACAAGGATGTAATTCGGCGCAGCGCAGTTCTGACCAGCGTTTTCATGTTTTTTCGCCGCCGCCAAGGCTGCGGCGCGCTCAATATCCGCGTCAGCGCACACAATAACAGGCGCAGCGCCGCCAAGTTCTACGATAGACGGCTTAATCGCCTGGGCCGCATGACCGAGCACGCTGCGGCCAACGCGCTCAGAGCCCGTAAAAGACACGATGCGACAGCGCTCATCCGCGATCATCGCCGCAGTCACATCCTGCGGGTTTCCCGATAAACAGCACACCAGGCCCGGCGGCGCGCCAGCCTTCGCACATGCTTCGGCGATGAAAAAAGCCGCCCCCGGCGCCTCTTCCGGCGCGCGCATTACACAAGCGCAGCCCGCCGCCAGCGCCGCAGCAACTTTACGCGCCGCAATCGCTGCAGGATAGTTCGATGACGGAAAGAGCGCGGCGACGCCAATAGGCCCTAAGGCGACATGACGCGTTACGCGCGCATCGTCAGAGGCGAGAATTTCACCGGAAAGGCGCGCAGTCTCTTCCGCCGCCATTCGAAATTCCTCGCCAATGAAGGCCGCCTCCCCCGATGCCTCGCCGAGGGGCTTTCCCTGCTCTTGCGTAATCACCTCTGCAAGGGTTGCAGCATGCGCATCCAAAAACGCCCCGATCCGCCGCAAAACGTCAGCGCGATTGGACGCCGGCAGTTGCGACCAAACCGACATGGCTTCGGCCGCCGCCGCCATTCCAGCCTGCGCATCCTCAACAGTCGCCGTGTGACACAAGGCGACCGTCTCCCCGGATGCCGGGCAGGCGATGGCGAAACGCTCCCGTTTTAAATCGGCGGCGCCCGAACCACGAATAAGAGCGTCAATTTCTCGCACGTTTCACACCCGAGTTTTATGTCAATGCAAAGTGGTTTAACGAGATTGTATTTAGATACCAATCAAAATGTAAATAAGTTTTTTGGATAGATAAATAATTGAATCATATGGATTTTTAGGTGATAATTTATATATGTATTTCCCTAACTGGGCGACCAATGCAATTTGAAGCGCAAGCATGAGACAAAACGGTCACATCGCCGAAACACCACAACAGATGACGCCCCGCCAGAACAATGATGGGCGCCACCTGTCCGCCTGGCTTGAGGGCGTTTGCAAACAATGGCGTCAGCCGGGCTTAGCCATAACGGTTGCATCTTCAGATGGCGTCTCATTCGCAAACGGCGGCGTGCGCAAAGCCGGCGGCGCTGATATGGTCGACCCATCGACGCTGTTCGCTGCAGCAAGCATCTCCAAAACTTTCGCCGCCGCGACAATCGGCGTCCTGGTCGACTGTGGCGCGTTGTCGCTCGATGATCGCGTCAAACGATACTTGCCGCAGTTCCGCCTTGCAGATCCGTGGGTAAGCGACGAAATTACGGTGCGCGACCTTCTTTGCAACAGGATAGGCGTTGAGAGCTCCGAAGGCCGACATCGCCGATGCGCCGCCTCCAGAACAGATTTAATCGCACGCATGGACAAGCAACGCTTTCGCCATTCCTTTCGCGCGGGATACGGGTATTGCTCCGACGCCTTTACCTGCGCAGGCGCGGTGGTGGAGGCCGTCAGCAGACAAAGTTGGGAGGATTTCGCCCAAGAAACTATTTGGGCGCCGCTCGGCATGACGCGAACGAATGCGAATCACAAAACCTCCAGAACCGATCCAAACGCCGCCTCCCCGCACCTACTGTCAAACGGCGCGCCGACGCCCATCCTGTGGGCCTATGAAGAAGCCGCAACGCCAGCAGGTGGTGTTAATACGTGTACATTAGATTTAGCAGCATGGCTGCAAGCGATGTTGAATAAAGGTGCGGCGAATAATAACAGAATTCTCTCGGAAGACATGATCAGGGAGCTTACGACGCCCCATACGGTTGAGCGAGGCCCTTATCGAGAAGACGAGATGGCCTGCGTGATCGGCCTCGGTGCGGAGGGGGTGGAAGCGCCCTCCTACGCTCTTGGATGGTATCGTCATAGTTATCGCGGCGCCGCCGTGTGCTACCACACCGGTTCAATCGATGGCTTTCGCTCAATAATCGGCATGCTGCCGGACCATGACTTCGGCGTGGCGATATTAGCGAACGCCGATAACGCTTATTTGCCGCGCGCGGTGTTTCAGCACCTTGTCGATGAACGTCTCGGCTTTTGCGATCGCGATTGGTTGGAGGAATTTCGAAGCCACCAAACAACGTTTAACGTCCACGCTGATCGCCAGGCCTTGGCGTCAGCGCCCCCCAAAACAAACGCACCCTGCCCCGCGCCTCTTGCTTCTCTATGCGGGTCTTATAAAGATGAGACCGGATTTGGCGATGCGGAGGTTGTCCTGCATGCAGATCAATTAATTTTGAAAGCAGGCGCGGCGAGCTATGATCTATTTCACTGGGATGGCCTTGTATTTGAGGTGGCTTCCAGGGCGCCTTACACGCCGTTGCGGCGGTTTTTCGCAACCTGGACTCTCGATACAGACGGACGCCCGGTTCATTTATCAACGACACAAGGCGCCTTGTTTGCATATCGCAATTGAAGAACGGCGATAAAGCACTTACTGTTTCACGCCCGCAAGGCAAAAAAATGCTTTTCAGCGTCTCATTTTCGCAAGTGCGCTAGTAGTAAAAATGATTTGGTGACCTATGACGTCTCAGTTGGACAAAACACAGAACCGACGCTCCCAGGAACAACGCCGGCGCGCCACAACGAATAAGCTTATCGAAGCGACAATTGAAGTCGTTAACGAGAACGGCTACAGCGGCCTACGCGCCACGGCGATAACAAAAAAAGCCGGCGTCACATGGGGCGCTGTCCAACACTTGTTCGGCGACAAAGAGAATTTGCTTTTGACTGTCGCAAATAGAACGTATGAAGAATTATCACGCGCCCTGAACGCGGACATCTCTCCGAACGCGCCGCTGAATACGCGCGTCGAGCAAATTATAGACCTCACATGGAAAGCCTACCAGTCCGAAGCGTATCTCGCCATGGTCGAGATCTTGCGCGGCTCCCGGTCTCAGCCAACCTTCAATAAAGAATTGTTAAAACGCCAACAGTCTGTGAATGACGATGTTCGAAACACATGGTTGCGGTTGTTCTCCACATCCGACATCGACGCACGGGCGATCGACGATGCGCGTGACCTTGTCACCTTGACCTTAAGCGGGCTCGCGGCGCGCCGAATCTTTTTGCGCAGTCATAAAGACCCAAAAAATATTATTTCCATGCTGAACGAAGCGACAGTTCATGTTCTAAATTCAACATTCAGTCATTCGCATAAATCCGAACCTGCTGGATTAACGGTTTTGGTTTAGAACGTGTCGCACAAAACCGGTATCCACTTTTTCTCAACGCGCTTTAAGCCTCCTAAAACAAAAACATAAGGCCGCCAGCGCCCATTGAGCTCACTTACATAAAGTACAAACAGCTCCAAAGGCCGGATCCGGAGCGCCGATACTCGCATCAGCTTTCAAGAAGCTCCAGACGCAGCGCACTTGGTCGCAGGCGGTCCATGTAAATGGAATTGACAACCGCCTGAAAGCTTTCGGGCGCCGCCGTTGGAATATGCGTAAACGTATTAGGGTTGCGATCAAACAAGGGGAACCAACTGCTTTGTACATGCGCTACGATACGATGTCCCTTCTTGAACGTATAATTCTGCTCAAGCAAAGGGATCTCACACAAGGCCGCTTCCCCCGGAACAAGGGGTCGAGGTTCAGCATAGCTTTCTCTAAATTTTGCACGAAAAATGTCGCCTAGAACGAGGCGTTGATACCCGCGAAACGCCTCTTCTTCATAGTTTTCCGGATACGCATCAATTAACTTAACAACGAAATCAGTATCTGTTCCTTCCGAACTTGCATAGAGCTCAGCAAAAGCGGTGCCGCTCAACACAATATCTTCTTCCAAAGGCGCGGTTGAAAACACCAGCACGTCATCACGGTCCGCCGTGAACGACTGATCGATCATACGATAATCATCCCGCCAACCGTCGCGATTGGGCCGCGGAAGATACGGTACGGGATGAGCAGGATCGCTCAGGTAAGACCGGGCGGCGGTCCCGTCTGACGGCGCCTCAAAACCCAGCCGGCCGTCGGCATGAAAATAAAGCTTGCGCACCGCCGTTCCCGCCGGCGGCCAAACATCGTATTGTCGCCACGCGTTCCGCCCGCCATCGAACATAAGCGCCCCCGGCAGTTGCGGATCAGGTCCCCCTTTTAAGTGATGACGAAAAAACGGTCCAATCACCTCATCACGAAAATACTGAGCTGTGGGAGAGCCGAAATGAAAAGGCCCGTAACAGTCGCCCTCGTCAAACCGCCAACCGCCATGGGCCCACGGTCCGGACGCGATCTTAACGCACCCCTTATCATCTCTGGCCTTCATCTCTTGATAAAACGCTAACGTTCCATACTGATCTTCTACATCGTACCAATTGTTAACATGTAAAACGGCCACTTCAGGGGTTCGGTGTAAATGACGCCGAACCTCACGCGAGGACCAATATTCATTAAACTTATCATTTTCTAAAACAGCATCAGTTATTGGCGAAGGGGTTGGAAACAAATGACGCAGATTTTCAATGTTTCCAGCCTGAAGATAAAAGTCGTAAATATCAATATCAGTATACTTGTTGGTGAGCGGATTAGGCCCATAAGCTTCAAACGGATAAAGGTCCATGTGCTGCGTGAAAAACAACAAAGACTGCGCGAGAGCGAAAGCGCCGTTGTGAAAAAAATCGTCGCCAATAAACCCTTCGGAGCAAGCGGCGGACGGCGCCGCAGCCTTCACGGCGGGGTGCGGGCGAATAAGGCCCGCCATCACATGCCAGCCTCGATAAGAATTCCCGTTCAGCCCCACACATCCATTATGACCTTTGACGTTTTCCAACGCCCAATCGATTGTATCATGTGTGTCTGTAATGTCGTCGACGGCTGTCGGATCGCTTTCCGAGTGGTAGGGCCGTACGTGCTCAAAAACGCCTTCTGAGCCAAACCGTCCGCGTTCGTCCTGTGCTATGAAAATATAGCCTTCGTCTATCAT
>JBCDBL010000080.1:0-19930 GCA_039183635.1 Pseudomonadota bacterium | reverse complement strand
CCGGGTGGAGCCGAGGCGCAAGACAATACAGCCCACCGCCATGAACAGCGCCGCTTTCATCAGCGCATGGTTGAACACATGGACGAGCGCCGCCGCAACGCCGGCCTCTGTCGCAAGCGCAATGCCGAGGAGCATGTAGCCGATCTGCGCCACTGAGGAATAGGCGAGCATGCGCTTCACGCAATCCTGGAACACCGCCACGAGGGAGGCCGCCGTCATGCCGATAATGCCGAGAGGCAGAAGGATCGCCGTCAGCGTCAGGGACTCAAACTCGAAATTAAGATCGAGGCCGAAGACGGTGTAGAGAAAGCGAATAAGAACGTACACCGCCATTTTCGTCGCCGTGGCGGCGAGGAACGCCGTCACCGCCGACGGTGCAAAAGTGTAGGCGTTGGGCAGCCACAGATGCAAAGGGAACATGGCGAGCTTCAGGCCGATGCCGACGACGATGAACGCGAATCCCGCGCGCACCATGCGGTTGTCGAGGCCGGCGAGCTTGTCATGCATGTCGTTCATATTCAGCGTGCCGGTGGCCATATAAAGAAGGCCGATCCCGATAACGAAGAAGGTCGCGCCGATCGTCCCCATAATGAGGTAATTAAAAGCCGAGCTAAGAGCGCGACGGTCCCGTTTGGCCCCCAGCGCCACCAGCGCGTAGGTGGACAGGGACGAGATCTCCAGAAATACGAAAACGTTGAACGCGTCGCCCGTAATGGTGACGCCGAGCAAACCGGTGAAACAAATGAGAAGGGCGCAGTAAAACAAGGATGTTTGCGCCGGATCGATCTCAGCTTCGACGCTTCGGCGGGCGTAGGGAAAGACAATGGACGCCACCGCAGAAATCAACAGCAGAACAAGGGCGTTTGCAAAATCCACCCTGTACTCGATGCCAAGGGGCGGCGCCCAGCCGCCGAGGGCGTAAGAAATAACATCCGCATCCCGCACCTCCATCAACAAAGCGATGGAAATCGCAAACGTCACCCAGCTGACAAGAACGGCCCAAAGCCATGGCAAACGCCCCGGCGGCAGCATAATCGTAATCGGCGCGGCGACCATAGGCACGACAACGTGGAGCACCGGCAAGTGTGGAATGAGGGCGTCGAACATCAGGCAGGGCTCCCCGCCGTTTCCGCCGCCCGAAGCGCCGCGCGCTCAGCCCGCTCAATGCCGAATTCGGTCTCATCGTCCGCAGCTTGAAGCTCGTCTTCCTCAATTGTGCCGTAAGCTTCGCGTATACGCACCGCAAGGGCGAGCCCCACAGCCGTCGTGGCGACGCCGACGACAATGGCGGTCAGGATGAGAACATGGGGCAAAGGGTTGGAGTAGGCGATGTCCGCGACGGCGGAGGCGGCGTCTCCAACGTATGCGTCATGCTCGCCGGCGACGCCGGCAGGGGCGACTTCTACGCTGTGCAAAGGCCCGTCCGAAGGCGGCGCTTTTCCCTGAGCGGTGTTAAAGGCGTCCTTGAATGCATTGGCGAGATCGTTTTTCGCCCTACCGGTCTCAGACAAACCGCCGGACATCTCATCCATGGCATGGAGGGCGCCGACCTCCTCGGTATGGGCGTCGCGCGCCTTATCGAACGCGACCATGAAATCTTCGGTAAGGGTGTTAAGCGCTTTATCGTCAACTTCGCCATGAACTGTCGCAGCGCCATGGCCGGCTTCGGCCGCCTCGCCATGGGACGCGCCGTGACCGTCATCGCCATGCCCGTTATCGCCATGCCCGGCGCCGTGGTCTTTTCCGTGGCCGCCGCCATAATCGCCTATAAAAATCGGCGCCGTACCGCCGGCGACCTTGCCGATGGTGATGTAGAATATAAATACCGATGTCTGGAACACGTTGAGGCCGACAATCTTCTTCACAAGATTGCTACGGCTGAAGACGATATAGAGACCGGTCATCATCAAGATAATGACGATCCAATAATTATAATGTCCGACGATAAAATCGACCATGGAGACTACCAATCCTCCTCGTCGATCTCAGGCTCGCGCCCCGCGAACGCGTAGAAAATCGTCAAAACCGTACAGGCGACGGCGATCCCGACGCCAAGCTCCACCAGTAAAATGCCGTAATGTTGTCCGGCATGATGATCGCTGTCGGGAACAATAATGTCGTAGTCGAGATAATTCGCCCCGGCGATGAGAGTGTAGACCCCAACCAACGCGTATAGCAAAACGCCGGCGGCCATGCCGATCTTCGCCGCCACCGGCGGAAGGGCTTTTTGCGTTTCCTCAAGACCGAACACCAAAGCGTACAACACGAAGGCAACAGCGAACAAAACGCCCGCCTGAAAACCACCGCCGGGCCCATAGTCGCCATGGAACTGTACATAAAGGGCGAACACGAGAATTGGCGCGAACAGGAGCTTCGTCACCACCCTGAGGACGATGTGCGCACTGTTCATGGCGTCTGTCCTCCATCGTCATCGGTCCCAACGCGACGACGCGCGCGCGGCCACAACAAAATCAGCACGCCCACGCCGGCGGTGAAGATCACCAAAGTCTCGCCCAGCGTATCGTAACCCCGATAACTCGCCAGAACCGCAGTGACGATATTCGGCACCTCAATGTCTTCCGGCGTGCGTTCAATGTAATCGCGCCCGATGGTGGCGTTGGCCGGCGCGTTCGGATCGCCGAAGGACGGCATGTCCCATGTGGCGTAGATGAGCGCGGCTCCGGTCGCGAGCACCACAAGCATTGCGATGGGCGCCCGTTCGGCGCTTTTCAATTTCTCACGCCGGGTGGTGAGCAACATCGCCCCGAGCAACAGAACGGTGGACACCCCTGCGCCGACAGCCGCTTCGGTGAAAGCAACGTCCACGGCGTCAAGGGAGACGAAAAACAGCGCCGATAAGAGGCTGTATACGCCGGACAACATAACGACCGCGAACAAGTGACGAAGCCGCATCATGACGAGGGCCACGACCACCAGCATCGAGAGCAGAGAAATATCGAGCAGCGTCGTCGCATTCAACGGCGTAACAAAAGGTTCAGCGACCGCAGCCGCAGCCCCGGCGACCAAAGGATCAGCCATTTTCATCCCCCCCGTCGCGTTTGGCTTTCCACACGCCCTCTAAAGGCCGCAATCCCGCCGTCCAGGCCGAATACGCCACGGCGTGGGTGGAGGTGGGACTTGTGATGAACAGAAACAAAGCGATGATAAACAGCTTCACCACCGTCAACCAATCATCCGACTGCGTCATCATGCCGAATATAATAAGCTCGGCTCCGAACGTGTCGGTGACGCCGGCGGCGTGAAGTCGGGTGTAAAAATCCGGAAACCGCACAATGCCGATCGCGCCGACCACCACGAAAAAACCGCCCACAAGGCACAATGTCCAACCCAGAATATCGAGGAAGAGCTCCAGGTTCATGTCGCGCGCTCCTCTGGGTCCGCCTCAACGGGTGAGCCGTCCATCACAACGTTCATCGCGCGATACCGGAAGAATTTCAAAATGGCGATGGTGCCGACGAAATTGATAAGCGCATAAAGAATACTGATGTCCAAAAAGTCAGGACGCCCCATCACGTACCCCATAACGCCCAGCAAAAGCACCGTCTTGGTGCCGAAGGCGTTGGCGGCCAGCACGCGGTCGTAGAGTGTCGGACCAGCGAACAACCGCGCCAGCGTCAAGACCATGGCCGCAACCATGGCGGCGGCGGCGACAGCGAACATTGTCATGCCTCCTCGCCCCCTGCGGCGGTATCTTTTCCTTCAAACGCACATACCCGGCGACCCATATCCGCCATGCCGTCAACGTCGGCAAGCTCCTCCGTCAGGGCATGGACGAGAATATCCGCGCCGCTGACGTCAACAGACACCGTGCCCGGGGTAAGCGTGATCGAATTGGCGAAGGTGACGCGACCGACGGCTGTTTTTTGCGGCGCAGGCACGCGGACCATTTTCGGCGATAAAGTCATATCCGTGCTGAGAGCGGCGCGCGCAACAATCACGTTCGCCTTCCCGATCTCCAGGAACAGCCACAGCCAATATCCAAGTATGCCGGGAAAAAGGTGTATAGGCGCGCCCGCCGAATCGATCGCGCCGATGCGATGCGCGAACCACAAGGACAGACCCACGGACAAAACGCCGAGCGCCAGCAACAACTGTTTGTCGAAGTATCCCGACAAGGACAGCCAAAGGACGGCGAGCCCGAAAGTGAGGCCAATCGCATGCTTCATACGTGGTCGACGCATCTTTGATCGAGACGCCTCCGGCGGGGCGGGAACGAACAGGCCGGATAAAACAAGCTCCAGCGTTATGCGTGAGCTTTACGCAACTCAAAGGCGTAATGCTTAAGATTTTTTTAACGTTGATAACGCGCGAATAGCATTTCTCAAAAAACAGCGTCTGTGTTATGGGAAGCCCGAATTATGTGACGATCAAAGCGCTTAGGTGGGATTATGCAGGCGCCTCTCCTCATTGACGACGATCGTCTTGCTAAAATGCAAGACGTTGAGGATTACAAGAGCAACAGCGACTACAACAGCACCGATATTAACGGCGCGCTCGACTACATGAAAAAGCTGTATGTCGATCCGATGCGAGAAAGCATCGACATTGCGGGCAAGACACTGTGCGACTGCGCGTCCGGATATGGTTGGCTTGGGCTGGCGTGTTTGTTCGCCGGCGGGGCGCGCGCCGTTTTTGTCGAACCGCATCCGAAAAAACTAAATGCAACGCGTCGCTTCGCAGAAATTTTGGGGCTTAGCGATCGCTGCGTTTTTAAAGAGGAATATCTTCAAGACATTTCATTAGAACCAGGGTCCGTCGACATCTTCGCGTCCATTGAAACGCTCGAACATGTGGGCAAAGCGAACGTTAAACCGTCGCTTGAGCACATGGAGCGTCTGACGAAAGAAATGATCGTCCTGACGACCCCGAATCAAATTTTTCCCGTCGTCAGCCATGACGGCGTCGTACCCTTCGCCCATTGGCTGCCGAAATCGATGCGCGGCGGATACGTCAAAGCCTTAGGCCGCAAGGTCGAGGGGTTTAATGATTTCGTCAGTCCCTGGGACCTTGGCATCCTGAACAAACGTTTTCGCCCTGTCTCCACCACGCTAACCTTCACAAGCCATAAGGCATGGCGCGACCATTACCCCTGTTACACGCCCTATGGATGCTTTTGGCGCGACGCACCGAACCGCTATTTATCCGCCTACTTAAAAACGATCGAACAGGTCTCAGGGCGCAGCTCTTACTGGCTTTCGCCGAACCTCGCCAGCGTCTGGTTGTCAAAGGATATGGCGTCTTAATGCGTTTCAATGCGAAACGGCGTCGGTTCATCTTCCAGAAGAGCGCACAAACAAGGACGAAAAGCGATTGAACGATCTTGATTGATCCAAAATCGCCTTAAGGCGTAAGGCGCTTCTGCGGCCGGGGCGGCTTAAGCGTCGCCCCCTCGCGCGGCCGCCGCCTCTGCGCGTTCAGCCGCGCGGCGCAAACACGTACAATCGCTGAGGGTTTCAACTTCATGGGCGTCAAGATAGGTCGCAAGCGCCTTGGTCAAAATATCCTGGCTCGTCATAGCGAGTTCCGCGGATGCAAGCTTTAGACGCATAAAGTCATGCGTAGTAAGACGAATAGTGACCGCCGCACGCCGCTTCGCCGCTGTCTTATTTAAAGGCGGCGCGGGGTATTTATCCGTACAAGGGTCCTCGCAATCGACATCCGCCGCAACGGCCCGCAACGGTTCGGGGCCCGAGGTTTTACCCGCCGCGATCGAAGCGGCCCGGCGCGTCACCCTGGCGCGGCGCGCCGCCGCCGCCTCGCTCGGGCGCAATTTTTCTTTCCCAAGGCCGAGCGACGGCCTGTCGGCCGCTTCAGGTGCGGCGTCCTGCACACGTTCAACAGGCGCCCGTTCGATAAGATTGCGATCGACAGGCGCGCGATCAACGGGCTCCGCATCCAGACCGGCCACCGTGTCTTGGGAAATCGGCGCTCTGGGATCAAAGCTTTCCATCGCCGGCAGCGCCTCGCCCTTGCGCGCAAGAAGACCCGCCGTCAATGAGGCGTAGGGGTAGTTTCGTTTCTCCATTCCAGGGGCTCCGCCTTCGATCGCTTTCGGCGCCTTGGGTTCCGCAGCGCCGGCCTGTCCGGTGATGTCGCTAATGCGCCGCACGACGGCCGAAGGCGCGCCCCCGGCGGCCAAACGGCATAACGTTCGCCACGCCTGCTCGCCCAGCATCTTCCACTCCTGCGTACGCTCCATCCGCTCGCTGTAAACGCTCATACAGATACTTCCATAGCTCCTGGATTTCCTTGGACGACCGACCGGCGGGATCAATCTCCATCACCGTGCGCCCGTCAATCATAGACGCGGCGAAGTCGACGCGCTGGTGGATCACGGTCGGCGCGACGGTGCCGTGTTGCGACAAGGCGATCGCCGCTTCAGAGGTGATCCGCGCTTTCATAGGCGCAGAGTTCACCACAAAGACCATCGGCTTGCCCCGGGCCTCGACAATGTCCACCGTAGGCCCCACGGCCCGCATGTCGTGGGGCGAGGGCCGGGTCGGCAGCACCACGAGATCGGCGAACGAGACGACCTCCGAGATCGCCCGCGTCACCGCCGGAGGCGTGTCGATCACCACCAGGCGGAACCCTTCATTGCGGGCTTGATCAAGGTCCTGAAACAGATTGGAAAAGACCGACTGCACAAAGGCCGGCTGCGGATCTTTTCGCACGTTCCACCACTTGGCCAGGGACCCTTGCGGGTCCGTGTCGATCAGCGCCACGGGACCCGCCCCGGCGCGTTCCGCCTCAACCGCGATATGGCCGGACAGCGTTGTCTTGCCCGAGCCCCCCTTTTGCGAGGCGAAAACGATGACGCGCATCGTCGGCAGCATATTACCTCCTTGGCCCTTCAGCGCCGCAAACAAGCGCCAAGGACCGTTCGCCACCTTGAAAAAACCTCATGACAAGGCCCTGGCGAAGGGGGTGCGCCGACGTCGCGCATTTAAAGGGAAGTCGATACACGGACGATAGGCGCAAATGCGGCGACCCGCCTGTCTGCGCTTGTCGTCCGATCCTTCGGCAACCCTGCCGCCCGTCCTTCCGTTTACGAAGGGTGTGGGCCGTCGGCTTTGCGTCCCGCCGTTTCCGACGGTTTGCCCTTGTCAAAGGGAACGCCGACCGCATCCAAAATACGCAAGGCCGCAGTCGACGCCCGCAACAACAATACGCCGCGAGACTTTAAGGCGGCGTAAACGGTTCAAATAGAACTTAAACTTTAACGCTGATTAGGGCTTGTTGAGATTCATAAATATATCCGGTCATCCCGGACGCCGATTTTCTCCAAGTCTTTGACTTGGTTAGAAAATCGAGCGATCCGGGATCTGGTGCAGCAGATTTCAGACACGTGGAGACAGATCCCGGCGCTAACACGCGCACACCAAAACCTATGGGTTTTGGGCGCGTGTAACGTCCGGGATGACGGAACAACTCTGAATCTCAACAAGCCCTAATTCGAAATTCGTCTCACACGCTAAAAACAAAGACTGTGGAGCTGTTTGCTGAATCGTAAACCGCAAAGCGTGCAAACGCCTCTAGGCGGCGCGGCGCTGGTCGTTTTGAATGTTCCAATATTGGACAGTTTGCGCCGCCCGCTGATAGTCTATTTCTTTAAAAACTTTCGCCGCGCGCTCCATATGACCCATAGGACGCGGCTTTCCATAACGCTTGTAATCCAGCATCAGGTAAAGGCGTGTGAATTGCGCAAGATCGGCCCCCATGGCCCGCGCCGCAATGGCCAAAGCCTCTCCGCTGGCGTCCGTCAAAATACGCTTGGCGAGGGCCGCATCGACATCGAGAAGCTGCATCAGGCCGATCCCCGCCCGGCGCATATCGCCCCTGTCGATCGCGGAGATGAAGTCATTGATTTTCATGGCCGGCGCAGCGCGCAATATCGAGGTCGCCTCCGCCGTAAGACCGCCCCGGGCGGCGTCGTCGGCGATCGCATCGCGCGTCGCCTCCTTTAAAGCAGCGTCCAGCACATCCGCATCAACAGGATAGTTCTCCAGGATATGGACGCGCAATGCCGATGAGACCCACCAGAACATTTTATGGGCGAGGCAAGACGGCATATCTTCCCTGGAAAGCAACGGGCGGCGCAGCGCCTCCATATCCTCAGAATACGCGACGATGTCGCCCATCGTCTCTTCAGCGATTTCCGCCTGGTTGTTGGACACGAGGCGCAACATCACGTTTTCTTCACCGAAAGAAACAAGGGCCTCGGAAACCCCGGCGCTGACATCCGGGCGGCCAGCCACCAAAGATCTATGATCCCCCTGCCCGCCGCGGACGATGTCTATGAGATCGGTCTCGGCCAGGGCGGCGCTTTTGCGCAAGATCGGTTCTGCAATGTCGATGTCATCGCAGGCTAACGTTTTCAAAAGCTTTTTCGGCGCGGCGGGATCGGTCGACAATTTGCCGGCGAGCTGCGCACGCACCGCCCGCTCCGCATGGGATATGACGCGGCTTAGAAGTTCGTCCACGACGGCGCTCTCATCCGCAGCCATCGGCTTGTCGGCGTCCAGAACAAATGCAGACAGCTTGGCGCTGAGCGCCGAACGCGCCTCATCCGTGTTCGATGCGGCCGCGGTGGTCCAGGTTTTCAACTCGTCTTTAAAAGAGCCCATCATCCGCCTCCTGCAAGGGCGACCTGACCGTCATCATTATAAGCTTCGCCCCCGTCCGCAACGCCTTCAAGACCGGCAAGTCCCGCCAGACGCGGATTGCCGCGCCAGTCCCAATATCGAAAAATCGTCTGCGCGAAACCGTGGGAGAGGGTATCGAATACGGACAGAACGTAATCGGCTTCTTCGGTCGTAAAGGCCGCAACATCAACAGCCTCTTCCGGCGCTTCCTCAGTATCCGCCGCGGGCGCGCTGCTGCGGCGTTGCCCGCCGGACAGCAATTCAATAAAACCGTCGCGGGAGACGCCCAGAGCCTTGCACATTACGGCGAGACTTTCTCCGGTTTCGTCCTTTAAAACGCGCAGAGCCGTCGTCCGCGACGCGCCGGTCAGTTGCGCCAGGATCTGCAGAAGCTCCGCGTCAGGCTTTCTGCGCGCCGCCTCCATCGTTTTTCGCACCGCGTCCGGCGATGCGGATTTCCCCGCTTTCACCCTCGGACGACGACGGCGGTCGATCAACGACACGACGTCGCGAACAATCGGGTCCTTCGCTTCGCGCACGCCTTTCATTCTGAAGACATCCTGCAAGGCTTCCTGCAAAATTCGTCTGTCAACGGAGAACCTTTGCAAGATCGCGCGACGCAACTCCGATCCGCACCACCAGAACATGGCGAAAGCGTGGGAGGGCTCCAGCTCTTCGCGCTTCAACAGCAAAGCGCCGATACGCTCCACATATTTGCTGCGCGCCACGAGCTTGTCGACGCTGGCCGGGGCGAACCGAACCATGTCGTTGGACAACAGGGCTTCAATAACAGCGGTTTCGCCAAAATCGATCAACATGTCGGCGAGCGCGGGCGTCACATCCTCGCGCTGGGCGACCGCCAAGCGATGGGACTCCTCTCCCGACCGGGCGGCCTCGGCGAGCAAGCCGTCGGACAGCACCGTCGCATTTTTCAAGATAGGTTCTGCAATCGTGTAGTCGTCAAGAAGCAGACGCCGCAGGAGTGCTGGCGCTGTTTCGGAAAAACGGCACAAACGCTCGGCCGTCTCCAACCTTTGTTCCGGCGCGCAATCCTCCATCGCGGCCAGAAGGACGTCCGCGGCCATTGCGCGTTCATGGGCCGTGAGCCGTCCCGACGGCAGCACGACGAGATCGCACAACTTGCGCACGACCATCCGGCGCGCCATGCCGGGATCATCAATGTCCTCGGGGCGCAACGGGGCGGGGCTGAGACCGGTTTCGCTCATTCCTCAAAAATCAATGCCAAACGGTTTACAACGGCGCGGCGCCGCGCCGCTTCTCTACACCCCCCTTTAAACCACACGAGCCTTAACCAATTCTTCGCCTTAACATCGACTTTGTCTTAAAACTGATGGGGACGCGGGACCATGCGTCTGTTAGGGTGCCATGATGGCGACGGGTCGGAGGGCGAGCGTTATGGGACAAATTACGGTTTTCAACACAGTCAAAGGCGGGTTTCGTGCCGCCACGCCGATTTTCGCAGCGACCTGCCTTGTCGGTCTCGCCGCCTGTGTCGGCAATATTTCGCCGGAGCTGAAAGAGGCGCCCGCCTATTCCCAGGGCTATGGCGACGGTTGCGCCAGTGCGCGGGAGCGATCGAAAAATTTCGGCGTGAAATCCACGCGCGACGATGAATTGTTCGCTTCGGATAAAGCCTACGAAGCTGGATGGCGCCAAGGTTATATCGCCTGCAGCGAGCCGCCGCAGACTCAGGATTTGGAGGGCGCCGACCGGGATAATTATCTTGGACGGTGATGCTTAAGGACGCATCGCTTCAGCCCGAAACGCTCGGTTGCGTGAGATCTTTTGCATCTGCGAACGACGAACCGCCGCCCACTTCGCCTGGAAACGCTTATTTGGTTTTACGCGTTTCCGAACGACGAACCGCCGCCCACTTCGCCTGGAAACGCTTTAGGCGCTCCACGCTTTGAAATGTTTCGAGAGCTTCAAGCCCTGGCGCTGATAGTTTGAGCCCACATCCTGGCCATACAATCGCTCCGGGCGCTGCATCAGCCGCTCATAAATCAGCCGCCCGATGATTTGCCCGTCCTCCATAACGAACGGCACTTCGTGGCTGCGCACCTCCAGAACACCGCGGCCGCCCTCGCCGCCGGCCTCCGCACACCCGAACCCCGGGTCGAAAAACCCCGCGTAATGGACCCGAAACTCTCCGACAAGCGGATTAAAGGGCGCCATTTCGGCCGCATAATCCGGCGGGATGCGCAAAGCCTCTTTCGACGCGAGGATATAAAACTCATCCGGATCCAGTGTGACGGCGCGTCGTTTGGGCGCGATGATCGGGTCCCAATACTCCACCGGATCGTATGCGCCGACCCGATCCACATCGATCAATGGCGCATGGCGTTTGGCGCGATACCCGACAATGTCATCCGCCCCGCCGGCCAGGTTCACCGTCAACGCGACGCCATTGGAGATATCCGCCTCGCCCAGAATAACCGGGTCGGCGGCCTGGAGGGCGGCGAGGGCGGCGTCGTCAAGCCGCGCATCGCCCCGGCGCAAACGCAGCTGGTTCAAGGCCGACCCTTCCCGGGCGACGATGGAGAACGTGCGCGGTGATATTTCGGCGTAAAGCGGTCCGGCATAACCGGCGGGCACATCGTCAAAAGCCTTGCCCTGATCGGTGATAAGCCGCGTGAAGACGTCGATGCGCCCGGTGGAGCTTTTGGGGTTCGCAAACCCCGCAATATCGTCCGGCAAAGCAAGGCGTTCGCGCAAGGGAACAAGATAGACGCACCCGCGCTCCAGCACCGCCCCGCGGGTCAAATCCAGTTCATGCATCAACAGCCCCTCGGCCATACGCGCCTCGACCGTGCGCTTCGGTCCGGGAAGGAAAGAAGCGCGCAGGCGATACGCGACGGGCCCGAGGGTGAGATCAAGGCTCGACGGTTGCACTTGCGTGGGCGTTGCAGCGCCGTCAAGGCGGACAACCTCTGCTGCAATGGCGGCGCGGTAGGCCGCCTCGGTAAAAACGCCCTCGCCGTCGGGCAAAAGCGCAGTATCGTTTTTTGTCATGGCTTTGGCGTTGCGTTAACCTTTTGTCCCCTCACCATTGCCCTGAACCGCGGCGGGCGGCAAGCGCCGGCGAACGCGCGGCGGTTCGGAACGCCGGAAAAGGCCCGGGGCTTGCAATCTGACATATCTTGGCTTTTACAAGCGCAAGAAGAAGCGTATTTGTCTCGGCTTTGGACGATGCGCGTCTGGCAAGCGCGGTGAGTTGCGTTAGGAGTGATCGGGGTCATGTACGAACAAATAACCGACGGCGTTCGGGTGTCGGTGGAGAGCGATTATCTTGAAGACCAGTCCGCCCCTGAAGACCACCGTTATGTCTGGTCCTACACCGTGCGAATCGAAAATGAGACCGACGACGCCGTACGCCTTGTCACGCGGTATTGGAAGATCACAGACGCCAATGGCGGTACGCAAGAAGTGCGCGGGTCCGGCGTCGTCGGGGAACAACCCCGTCTTGAGCCCGGCGAACGCTATGAGTACACGTCCGGCGCGCCGCTTTCCACGCCGTCGGGCATTATGGTCGGCCAGTACCAGATGGAGCGGGACAATGGCGACTTGTTTCAGGTCGAAGTGCCGCCCTTCTCCCTCGACAGCCCGTACGATCTGCGCCCGGTCAATTAAAGCGCCCGCACGCCGGCAATCGTTCAGCTTTACGGTTTATGTGTTTGCGAAGGGGGGCTGTCGTCGATGATCGCACCTCTTGCCCCTTGCACCGTCCGCCATAAACGACCACAGATAAAACCCGCATGATTGACGTACGGCCCATTCTCCTCGTCATCGGCGTGTTGCTCACCGCGCTTGGGCTTTTTATGGCCGCGCCGATGGCCGCGGACCTCGCCACAGGCTCAGAAGACTGGCGCGGGTTCGCCCTGTCGGCGGCGGTGACGCTGTTCGTCGGCGGCGGCCTCGCCGCGTCCAATTGGGGGCGCGGCGGCGCTCTCACCGTCCAGCAGGGGTTTCTTCTCACCGTCAGCAGCTGGGTCGCCCTGGTGGCCTTCGCCGCCCTGCCGTTCACGCTCGGCTCAATCAAATTATCCTATACGGACGCTTTTTTTGAAGCGATGTCCGGCCTGACCACCACCGGTTCCACGGTCATCACAGCGCTCGACGACGCGCCTAAAGGGGTGTTGCTCTGGCGCGCCTTACTGCAATGGATCGGCGGGGTCGGCGTCATCATTATGGCGATTGCAGTGTTCCCGATGCTGCAAATCGGCGGGATGCAGCTGTTCCGGCTTGAGTCCTCAGATACATCGGAAAAAATTCTGCCCCGGGCCAACCAGATCGCCGGCTCCATCATTTCCCTTTATCTAATCTTATCCGTCTTTTGCTTCTCCGCCTACTGGGCCCTTGGCATGACGTCCTTCGATGCGGCGGCCCACGCCATGACGACCATCGCAACCGGCGGTTTTTCCACCAAAAACGCCTCCTTCGGACATTATCTGGAAGACCTCGCCGGACCGGCGGATATGGTGGCGGTCTTCTTTATGATCGTCGGGTCCCTTCCGTTCGGGCTTTATCTGCTCGCCTTGCGCGGCAAAACGAAGCCCTTGATGCAAGACGCCCAGGTGCGCTTTTTCTTAATACTGGTCGCGCTCTTCACCCTTGCGATGACCGCCCTTGTCATCGAAACGGAGGGGCGGAGCCTGGCGATGGCGTTGCGGCTCGCCTTTTTCAACGTCGTTTCCATCATGACCGGAACGGGGTACGCCACCGCCGACTACGGATTATGGGGCCCGTTCGCCGTCGCGTTTTTCTTTTGCGTGATGTTTGTGGGCGGCTGCGCCGGGTCGACCTCTTGCGGGTTGAAAATTTTCCGCCTGCAGGTCGCCATCGCCGGCATGCGGCTGCACGCAAGGCGGCTCGCCCACCCAAACGGCGTCTTTACCGAGCGCTATAACGGCCGCCCCCTGACGGAAGACGTTTATACCTCCGTGTTGAGTTTTTTCTTCGTCTACTTCGCCTGTTTCGCCACGCTGGCGGCGCTGTTGTCGGCGGCGGGCCTCGACACGCTGACGGCGCTGTCGGCGGCCGGGACGTCGATCGCCAATGTAGGTCCCGGCCTTGGCGAGATCATCGGGCCGGCCGGCACTTTCGCGCCCCTGTCGGCGCCGGTGAAATGGCTGTTGTCCTTCGGCATGCTGCTCGGGCGGCTTGAGTTGTTTACGGTCCTGGTTCTATTTGCGCCGCATTTCTGGCGGAACTGAAATCAAGGGGGAGACAAGCATGCGCGGATATTTCGGCGTCGGCGCCGAGCGGATTTCAAAGCCGATGAATCTCGGCGCGATATTGCGCACCGCCCACGCCTTCGGCGGCGCGTTCGCGTTTTCCATCGCCGCCCACCATAAGGCGCGGGACGTGGAGCAAGCCGACACCTCCAAGGGGGGCGCGCATCTGCCCTATTACGAATGGGAAACGTTGAGCGACCTCATCCTGCCGAAAGGCTGCCAACTGGTGGGCGTAGAGTTGACGGAGGACGCGGTGGAGCTGCCGAGCTTCCGCCACCCCCAAAGCGCGGCCTATCTGTTCGGTCCGGAGAGGGGCGACCTGTCGGATGACGCTGCGGCCGCGTGCGCCCATATTGTAAAGATTCCGACGAAATTCTGCGTCAACGTCTCCGTCGCCGTGGCGATCACCCTCTATGACAGGACGATCAGCCTTGGCGGATTCGCCCCGCGCCCCGTCGCCGCAGGCGGCCCGCCGCCGCTCGCCGAGTGGACGCGCCCCTCCGCAAAGCGTCGCCGTTGAAAAGAGGGGAGCGGCGTCCCGTCGTCTTGCCGTGGGGCCGGCTTGTCGCTAGATGAAACTGATGATCGCGTTCCTCGCCAATCCGAAACGGTTCATGGACTTGTCCGGCGCCGTTCTGCCCTTCGCCTGGGGCGCAACCGGCGTCGTGCTCGCCGTCGGGGTTTACATGTCGTTCTTTACCGCGCCCGCGGATTACCAGCAGGGCGAAACCGTGCGCATTATGTTCGTCCATGTGCCCGCCGCCTGGATGGCGATGGGGGTCTACGCCTTTATGGCCGCCGCCTCCGCCGCGGGCTTTATCTGGCGCCACGCCCTGGCCGATCTCGCCGCAAAGGCGGCGGCGCCGATCGGGGCGGCGTTCACATTTCTGGCGCTCGTTACGGGCTCCCTTTGGGGGCGGCCGATGTGGGGCACATGGTGGGAATGGGACGCGCGTCTCACCTCCGTGCTCGTTCTGTTTTTCATGTATCTCGGCTACATGGCCCTGTGGTCCGCGATTGAGGACAAGGCCAAAGCTGCCCGCGCCGCAGCCATATTATGCCTGTTGGGGGCGGTGAATTTGCCGATCATTAAATTTTCCGTCGACTGGTGGAACACGCTGCACCAACCGGCGAGCGTCATGCGCTTCGATGGGCCGACGATCTATCCGACGATCCTCCTGCCTTTATTGGTCATGGGCTTTGGCTACCTCCTGTTTTTTACAAGCCTTCTGCTCATCCGCCTCAGGACCGAAGTGTTGGCGCAACGCCTGCGCGCCGCCGTTCGGGCCAAAGCAAGGGCGCACGGATGACCGGTTTTTTCGAAATGGGCGGGTATGCAGCCTATGTCTGGCCAGCCTGGGGCTTGTCGGCCGTGCTCCTTGCCGCCCTCGCCCTTATCAGTCTTCAAGACTATAAACGGGCGAAACGGGCCGCAGACGCGCTCAAGAACGAGGATGCCCCGTGAAGCGATTTTTAACCGCCCTGCCGATTTTAAGTTTTCTTCTTCTCGGCGCTGTATTTTTCATCGCCCTTAACAGAGGCGATCCCGCCTACAAAGCAGACGCCCTTGTGGGCAGACAAGCCCCGACCCTGGAACTGGCGCCGCTGAACGAGGGCGCCCCTTCGATCGATGCAGCCCTTCTCGCCGATGGAGAGGCAAAGTTGGTGAACTTCTGGGCCTCCTGGTGCGCGCCCTGCAAGATCGAACATCCAGAGCTGACGGCCATCGCCGAAACGGGCGTGCCTGTCATCGGCGTAAACTACAAGGACACCGAGGAGGGCGCGCGAGACTTCCTTGAGGCCCTTGGCGATCCTTACCGCACGATCGGCGTCGACGCCGACGGCCGCGGCGCCATCGAATGGGGACTTACCGGCGTCCCTGAAACATATGTCGTCGACGGCGACGGCCGTATTGTTGAAAAATTCTCAGGTCCGCTGACACCGGTCATTATACGGACAGTGATACTGCCAGCGCTGGAGCAGGCGGGCTCTTAAAGCCTTAGATGTAGAGTCTCAACAGGTTCATCCTGTGTACTTCGTGTTTCCTGGGGATGAGGCCGTCAAGGGCTTTAAGCCGGTTTCCGGCTTAAAGCCCATGGCGAGAAAAAACCGTCTCGGACAGCAACAGCGCGTCTTGATACGGACAACCTATGGAAAGCCCGCACTTAGAGCGTGTCGTGTGAATCCGATTAAACGAAACATGCCCTAAGGAATTTCCAGGCCAAGTGTGTACGGTTGGCCGTCCGGAAATGCGAAAAAACAAAGACTTAAAGCGTCTGCCTGATTTCGATTGAAGAAGAGACGCTTTAAGGCTTCGTAAAGCCGCCGATCTGCGCCAAAAGCGCCATGCGTTGAAAGACGATTCAAAATAGATGTGATTACTCACTCGTTTTTGGCGGGCCATGCCTTTACCACATATGCATCAGTTTGGTTTTGGCGTTTAAGGCGTGTGGGAAGCGATGTTTACAGCTTAACCGCGCCGGCGTCGGACCCGGCCGCCTCACACGAACGCCAGACCCCCGGTGAAGTTCGACAGGCGCGGCAAGGCTGCGGCCAGCTCCGCCGGGGTGAGGCCGAACCATGCGCCGAGGCTGGCGGCGTATTCCTCCACCGAGGTTGTGGGGATCAGGCGGCCGTTGCCGGCGTCCTGGGCGTGGCCCACGTCGAACACAGGGATGTCGCCGTAAATATCGCCGCCGTTCACGCCTCCGCCGACGACGACGTGATGTCCGCCCCAACCATGGTCGGTGCCATCGCCATTGATGATCAGGGTTCGGCCGAAATCCGAGGCGGTGAACGCGGTGACGTCGTTGTCGACGCCCAGGGATTGCATCGCCCCATGGAACGCGGCGATTGAATCCGAGACGTCCTGCTGCAGGACCGGCAGCGTCTGGGCCTGGCCGGAATGGGTGTCGAATCCCCCCGTCGCCACAAAGAAAATCTGGCGGTTGACGTTTAAAAGATTGCGAATGTTGATTGTGTCGGCGACGGCGCGCAGCTGTTGGCCAAGATTGCTGTTCGGAAACGGCGTCGTCACCGGCGACGGAGCGTCCATGAGGGAGGCGTTGAACGTGTCGTTGGCCGTGAGCGATCGGACGCTGGCATCGACAATGTCGCGCTCGAACAGGTTGGCGCGCTCCGGGCCGACGCTTTCAAAATGCTCCCGCAACACAGCTGCAAGAGCCGGTGGAAGGGCGACGACATCGTCGTCGATAAGCGCGATCTCCTGTACGCCGTTGCTGTCGATCGCGTAAGGCCGCGTCGCTTCTCCGGAGAGGAACACCTCATTGCCGGTCAGGGATATGGCCGTAAAGGCGGGCTCCCCGTTTGCATTCGAGGCGAGTTGCGCATCGCCGAACAGACCGCCCCAGCCATACCGCGCCCCTTCGGGTTCAAACGACATCCATGTGGACTGCTGATCGTTGTGAGAGAACAGCCGTTTCGGCGCGGGTATGGCGTTGCCGGCGAACCCGGCGCTGTCGATAGATTCGATCAGCGGGCCGACATTGCCGATGATGGCGGCGTCGCCGTTTTGGAACAGCGTGTGGAGCGCTGAAAGCTGAGGCGGCAGAGCGAATTCGCGCCCGCCGAAGGCCGCGGCGTTGCCGGGGGCGAGGGGCAGCAACTGATCCCGCGCCCGGCTGGAGCCGCCGGGCAGCGCGGCGTAGTCATTCAGCAATGAGGCGCGAAGATCCGCATAGCGATCGTATGAGATTTGATCATAGGGCAGGATCGTGTCGTGGCAATCGAGCCCGCCCAGGAGAAAGACGCACACCAGCGCTTTATAGCCCGTTGTGTCGGCGGCCCGGGCCTGCATCGCCGTCATCATGGCGGGCAATCCGCCGCCCGCGGCGAGGGCCGTGGCGCCGGTGGATTTTAAAAAAGATCGTCTCGTGATCATGGGTCCGGCTCTCCTAACGCAATACAATATATTCCGGCGCCGTCATCGTCATGACGACGGCGAACGCGGCGCGAATACGCAAATCCTCCGCACGGGTGGCGTCGCCAATCGGGATGAGATTCAGAAACTCGATGATCCGGGTGCGGGTTTCCGGCGCCATGGCGCCGTTGGTGAGTAGAATATCGAGATGATCGACCAGCGCCGCGGGGTCCTCCGCCAGTGCGTTTTCGACCGTGTAATCAGGGACAAAGGCAGCGGGGGCGCTTGCGTCCAGTTTCGGCGTGTCGTTGAAAATATAGGCGGTCATAAAATTCGCATAGCCGACAATGCTGCCGGCGCTGACGATTTGCAGCTCCGGCGCGGTCAGGCCCGCCTCGCCAGTGGCGGTTCCAGGGGCGATATAGCCCGGGCGGTAAAAATTGAAGACCGAGGGGGATCTGTAGGGATGTTGAGCGAGGGCCGAGGCACTGCTCGCGTCAATCAAAAAAGCCTCGTTTGAGGCGTCTGCGTCATTGACGTTAAACGCCCGGGCCCAATGGGTGAAGCGGATGACGGGCTCGCGCAACTTGCCGAATTCAGGATCGTTCAGCGCGGCGGCGTCCCGCGCCTCTTCGTCGAACAGGATGGCGGCGATGACGGCTTTCAAGTCGCCGCGCCGCCCTTCGCCAACGACAGCGCCGTTGGGCAGGGTGTAAGAGCCGATATCGAAGGCGTCCGCCACCCGCCGCACATAATTCGGATCGGGATCGCTGGCGACGAACCTTTGGATCAACTGACGACTGATGAAGGGCGCCGTGTTTGGATGGTTGAAGAGGGCGTCGAGCGCCATATCGATGCTCTCCTCCCCGCCGGTAAACTCCGGTATGGTCGTTGTAAGGAACGATTTTTTAAGGTCGGAGTGGAACAGGGGAAACACGTCCAAAGGCGAATAAAGGGCGTCCCCCGCCGTCGCCGGATTGATATTGAAAAAATTACTCCCGGCGAGGCTGAGGCCGGTGAACACCCGGGCGAGGCCGGTGACGTCGGCGTTGTCATAGGTCTCGATCGGGGCGCCGTCGCCGTCAAGGCGGGGTGTTCCGTCCTGGTTTAATTCCACAAGGCCGATGGTGAACAATTGCATCAGCTCCCGGGCGTAATTTTCATCCGGCACGCGGCCCGTCGCCATGTCGCCCTTGGCGTTGCGCAAATAGGTGAGGTAATCGGCCATAGCGACGGAATAGGTGACGTCCTCCAGCAGATCCCGGTAATTGCCGAAGGCGCCCTCGGTGAGAATGTCCATATACGCTGCAAGGGCCTGGGGCGCCCGGAACAAATCGACATCGCGGTTGGAGACGACGAGGATCTGCGACAGGGCGAATGCCATGCGCTGGCGCAGCTGGTCGTCGCCTTCAATGGCGGCCGCCCAGAAGGAATGGTTCGGCAGAAAGCCGAGCCCCGGGATCGGGTCGCCGTCGGCGTCGAGAAACTCCCCGTTCGGAAACGCGGCGAGAACGCCGTCAAGGTGTAAGGTCGCCGGTTTTGCGAACTCCGCCTCGATCCAGGCCGAATAGCCGACGGAGACGACCTCGTCGATATCTTCGGCTGTGGGGCCGAAGGTCGACTGGCTAAGGAAGCGCGCGGCTTCCGCTGTGGTGATGGCGAGGGAAGGGTCCGGCGTTGGATCCGGTCCCGGGTCCGGGGTCGGCTCAGGGGTCGGCATCGGGTCGGGGGGCGGCGTTTCGCCCCCGCCGTCCGATCCGCCGCCGCATGCGGCAAGGGCGGCGCCCATGGCGAGAACGACGCACAGCCGCGCCGCGCCGCGCCATCGCACTAGCCAGTTTTGCCCGTCGGATCCGTTTTTCGCCCAAACACCCATAACAACCCTCGCACGCACCCATGAAAACAATTCGCGCTACAGCCCGCCTTCCCATAAACGGGTCGGGACGACCGTTCCGTCGCCGATGGGATTGAATTTTCGCCCTTCCCGCCCCGCCCGTAACGGCCGCGCGGTTTGCCTTCCCCGCGCCCTGTTGCTTTAACTGGCGGTCTATGGCCAACGAAACCGCGTCCCGCCCCGCTCCGCTCCGCCGCTACGCCCCCCACGCCGCAACGGCCCTCGCCGTGTTTGCGGT
>JBCDBL010000079.1:0-20233 GCA_039183635.1 Pseudomonadota bacterium | reverse complement strand
GTTTGATCGCATGGGCGCCGAGGGCCGGCGTGGTCGTATTGTTAAAGGCGCCCCGATAAGCTTTTCCGATGGGGGTGCGGGCGGTGGAAACAATGACGGCTTCACGCATGGTTCGACATATCCTTATTTCATGGGCTTAGATGCGCGGGCGGCGCCTCAAGAGCCCGAACGGCGCGTCCCGCCTCCGGCGAACATCCGCCAGAGCTGCGGCGTTACGCTAACCCAAACCGCAAAGCGCGGTCCAATGCCGCATACAGCTGACGCCTGCAGCCGCGGGTTTGACAAGGTGTCTGTCAGCCTTCACGAGGCTGAGATGGCGGAACCGCTTTTTTAAGGCGTTATCGGGTTTAACATGCGCGCGCAATCGGGTGTGTGGCGTTTTTTGCACACACATTTTCCTTATACGGCTTAATAGTTTCATTCCCTTATGCCGCCAGTGTTAACGCGCATACCGAAGCGCAAACTGTAGAAAACCACGCTTGTCAATATTGGCCCCGACACGATATTTCCGCTCAAGGGCGCCTTAAGCGGACGCCCCTCACGCCCAACCCCCGCATCGAAATGTCGTCGCTGCGGACATTCAAAAGACCTGTAAAAAGATCAACACCGTTCTCGGCGGCCGTCCCACTATCCCCCCCCTAAATATCTATGTGGACGCCATTATGGAGAACGCCCTTTGCGCTGCAGAAGAAACATCTTGAACTTCGGTCTTTAAAATAGTCACCAGGCGCCAGTGGAGAAAACAGGCCATGCGCCCCCGCCCCGCTATCGCCCGGGAAACGCAAAAAGCACCGGCTATAGAACAGAGGCTTTCAGATTCCTCAGTACATGACCTATCGACCGGTATTTTGCATGTGCGACACGTGTGCAAAACACCGTTTGCGCCGTTGCGCAACGCCTTCGGTTCAGCATAATCACGGGCAAGATCAACCGTTGTCATCAAACTGACACATCAAGGCGTTCAATTCAGTTTTAAATCGTGCGGCGGTCTTGGGGATAGTAAGAAAATTCAATGGATTACAATATTTTCGCGATTGTGGGGTTTTTGTTCGCGGCCTACGCCGTCGTCGGCAACGACGCGCTCCAAACCCTCGGCACGTTCATCAACTCCAACAAGCGTCTGCACTGGACGGTCCTGTACCTCTTCGCCGCATCGATCCTGGTTGTGGTTTTCGTTTACGGCTATGTGACGAGCGGCGGCGATCCGGCGTTTGACCGGCTGAACAGATTCGGCGTTGAAAACGGCGGGGCCGTCACAGGCCCGGCGGTCGAATGGTACCATATCCTGCCGCCGCTGACGCTTTTGTTCCTCACGCGGCTCGGCATTCCCGTATCGACGACTTTTATGGTTCTGACGATCTTCGCCAGCACCGCCAACCTGCAAAGCATGCTGATCAAGTCAGGGCTTGGTTACATCGTCGCGTTCGGCGTCGGCGGGCTGACATACGCCATCCTGGCGCCGACCCTTGAGCGGTTTTTCATCAAAACGAAGGACCAACAATACGCCGCCGGATGGGTTGTTCTGCAATGGATGACGACCGCCTATCTGTGGGGCGTATGGCTGATGCAGGACTTCGCCAACATCTTCATTTTCCTGCCCCTTGAGTACGTCCCGGTAGACGGCGGCGGCTATATGGCGACGATATCGCCGATATACGCCTATGGCGGCCTTGCGGCGATCGCAGTCTTTCTGGCTGTGACGTTTGCGAACGCCGGCGGCCCGGTGCAAAGAATCCTGAAGTCCAAAACCTCGGTGACGGACATTCGCTCGGCCACCATCATCGACTTCATGTTTGGAACAATTCTATTTGTTTTCAAGGAGATGTCAGACATTCCTATGTCGACGACCTGGGTGTTTCTCGGGCTTATCGCCGGTCGGGAATACGCGATCGCCACAATCGACAAGGTGCGTCCGATTGCGGCGACGTCAAAGATCGTTCTGTCGGACGCCGGCAAAGCCATTATCGGTCTCATTATCAGCGTCGTGCTCGCGCTCGGCCTGCCGTGGCTTGCCTCGCAGGTAACCTTCGGTTTTTAACGCCCGACGGGCTCCTTTCGTCGAAAACCATGACGGAAATTAAGGCTTTGCGCGTTATAAAAGGGCTCTGTTCGCCATCTTAAAGGGCCTTGTGCGCATGACACCCGCTTTGCGCCATATTCTTCCCGCCTGTCTCGCCGCAGGCCTGTGGTCGTGCGCGGGCGCCCCGGAGGCGCCGGACCTTGCAATCGCCAAAACGACGCCGGCGACCTACCCGTCCGCCGGGGCGCGAACGGCCAATGCTCTTACGACGCCCTGGTGGACCCGCAGCCCGCCCCGGGCCCTCGCCGCCGCCACTGAAACCGCCTTTGACGCCGCCCCCGACATCGCGGTCGCCGCCGCCCGTTTCGACGCCGCACGCGCCCGCAAAGCCGAGGCGGAGGCCGCAAGGTGGTTCGATGTCGTGGTGTCGGGGCGCGCCAGCGCCTCGGAGGACAGCGACGGCGATGTCGACGAAACCCTGCGCGGCGCGGTGGACGCAACGCTTCCCCTCGACATCTCGGGGCGTTTGAGGGCGCTGCGCAATGCAGCGGCGGCGGACGTCGCCGTTGCGGCGGCGGATTTCGACGCCGCCCGTCTGGCGCTGGCGCAAAACATCGCCTTGCAAGCCGCCGAGGCCGGAGAGACGGCGGAACTCGACGCGCTGATCGCCGCGCAAATCGAAGTGAGCGAAACCCTGTTGCGGCTGACGGAGCTGCGCTTCGCCCAGGGCCAGGCCTCCATCGTCGACGTCTTGCAGCAGCGCAACCAGCTCGCCTCCCTCGCCGAACAACGCCCGTCCCTCGCCGCGCGCCGGCGGGCGGCCTTGAACGCCATCTCAGCCCTTACCGGCGCTAACCTCGACAGCCTCGACACCAGGTCCGCGTTTTTGACGACGCCGGAAATCAATAACGATTTCGCCATCGGCGCGCCCGAGGACCTATTGGACACGCGTCCGGATTTACGCAGCGCCAAGGCCGCCCTCGACGCCGCCGATGCTCGGTATGGCGCAGCGCTCCGCGATCGCCTGCCATCGCTGTCTTTTACAGGGTCCGCGGTGGCCTCGGCCGTATCGGGATCGCCGCAGGAGCTTGTGAGCGCGACCGCGTCGACGGCGCTGACGGTGTTCGACACCGGCGCGAAACGCGCCGCCGTCCAACGCCGCCGCGCCGAGCTGGAGGAGGCCGGCGCCGCCTATGTCAGGGATTGGCTCGCAGCCGTCGCCGGCGTCGATTCGCTGATTGCGGAAGAACGCCAGACCACGGACGCTATCGCCCTGTCCGACGAACGTCTCGCCACCGCACGCCGCCTGCTTGAGGCCGCACAGCGCCGTTACCGCCAGGGGGCGAGCGACTTCCTGCCGGTGCTGGACGCCGTGCAGTCGGTGCAACAGCAGGAACGCGCCAACCTCTCCCTGCGCGCCGATCTTGCGCGCACCCGTATTAATCTGCACACCGCTCTCGGCCTTACTGAGGCCCCCGGCCGCAGTCCGACCGATCCAACCCAAGGATATGACACATGACCGCGCCGTCCTTGGTCACGCGCCTTAAGCGCCACCCCGCCACAGCGCCGGCCCTGATCGCCCTGACGTTCGCCGTTGTGGTGTGGATGCTGATGATGTCGGCGCCGAAAAGCCAGCGCCAGCGCCCTGAAGCCGCGGCGATCACAGTGGAGGCGATCGCCCTCGCCCCCTCGGACATCGACGTGTCCGTTAAGGGTCAGGGCGTGGTCGGCGCCGCGGTGCGCCAGAGCGAGGTGCGTCCCCAGGTCGCCGGTCAAATCGTCTCCGCCCACGGGAATTTCGCTCCGGGCGGGCTCATACCCGCCGGAGAGGCGATCATTACGATCGACCCGCGGGACTACGATCTCGCCCTCGCCGACGCCGAAGCCGCCCTGGCCCAGGCGCGCGCCAACGTCGCCATCGAGCGGGGCCAGCAGGTGATCGCCCAGGAGGAGTTCGCGCTGCTTTCGGACGAATTGGAGTTCGACGCCGCCTCCCGGGCGCTGGCCCTGCGCGGCCCGCAACTCGCCCGGGTCGAGGCGGAGCTGAAAACCGCAGAGGCGGCGGTGGAGCGCGCCAAGCTCAATCTTGAGCGCACCCGTCTCACCCTGCCCTACGATGTCGTCATCGTGTCCGTCGACGCGGCCGAAGGCGAGATCGCCGGCGCCCGGGACCTTGTGGGAGTCGCCGCCCGGGCCGACGCCTTCTGGGTGGAGATCCGTGTGCGGCAGGATCGCCTGGCGCGCCTGGTTCCGCGCAATGGCGACGCGCCGGGCTCGCCGGCGACGATCACGGCGAACGGCGTCTCCTACCAGGGGGAAGTGGTGCGGGTGCGTGCGGACCTTGCCGCACAGACCCGTCTCGGCGGCGCCCTCATCGCCGTGCGCGACCCGCTCTCCCTGACGCCGGAAAACGCCGAAAGAACGCCTTTGCTCATGGGCGCCTATGTTTCAGCGGAGATCGCCGCAGGCCTTGTGCGCGACGTCGTCGCCGTCCCGCGCAGAGCCCTCCAGGACAACAACACGGTTCTCGTCGCCGACGCCGACGACACGCTGCAGCGCCGGAACGCCAACGTCGTTTGGGAGCTGGAGGACACGGTCCTTCTGCGGGCGGACTTCCCCTCCGGGGACCGTCTCATCGTCAGCCGCCTGTCCGCCGCAGCCCCCGGCGCGGCGCTCAGGGTCCAACTTGTCGACCCGCAAACCGGTGCGCCGATACAAGGAGCGACGGCGGCGCGGACCGGGGCGTTGGACCAGGACGCGCGCAATGGACTGACGGGCGGCGGCGCAAGCGCCGCAACCGGAGGGCCTTAGGCGATGTCAGACAACGCACCTTCCATCTCCCCCGGCAGGGGCGGCGCTTCAGGACTGGTCGCCTGGATGGCGGAAAACCATGTGGCCGCTAACCTCTTGATGCTGGCGCTGATTTTCGGCGGCCTGTTCGCCCTCGACAGAGTGCGTCAGGAAACGTTTCCAACCTACGCCACCAACACCGTCACCGTCTCGGTGTCTTACCCCGGCGCAAGCCCGGAAGAGGTGGAGGAAGGCGTCGTTCTCGCCATTGAAAGCGAACTGCGCTCGATTTCCGGCATCACAAGCGTCACCTCCTCCGCCAATGAGGGCCGCGGCTACGTCAGCGCCGAATTGTCCGACGGCGTCGATCCGGACCGTTTAAGCCAGGACATTCGCAACGGCGTCGACCGCATCACCTCGTTTCCCGACGATGCGGAGCCCGCGCGCGTTGAGCTTCAACAACGGTCGCGATCTATAGTCGACCTTGCAATCATCGGAAATATTCCTGAAGCGGATTTGTTCGCGCTTACCGAACGGATGCGTAACGACTTATTGAATCTGGAAAGCGTCGCCCAAGTGCAATCCAGCGGTCGCCGCGCGCCGGAAATCAGCATTGAGATCCCGGAAGAACGATTGCGCGCCTTGAACCTTACTTTGGAAGATGTCGCAGGCCGCGTGCGCGCGGCGGCCAGGGACGTGCCGGCCGGGGGCCTTGAAACGGCGGACGGCGAATTTTTACTGCGCACGGAAGGCCGCCGGGAGCGAGGGCTGGAGTTTGGCGACATTCCCTTAAAAACCGATGCGGACGGTTCGAAAGTCTTCGTCCAGGACATCGCCAAGGTGGTCGACGGGTTTGAGGAAGGCGCCTCTTACTTCCGCTTCAATGGCAAGCCCGGCATGCGCTTAAGGCTTCTGCAAGCGGAAACCGGCGAGCCGATAGAGCTTGCGAAAGAAGTCATGGCTTATGTCGCGCAATTTAACGAAACCTTGCCGGAGGGCGTCGAAGTCGTCGTCACGCGCAATTTCGCAGACGTGTACAAGGCCCGCATGTCGACGCTTGTGAAAAACGGCGTCATCGGCCTGATCCTCGTCATCATCACGTTGGGCCTGTTTTTGAACCTACGCCTGGCGTTCTGGGTCGCGCTGTCTATTCCCATCGTCTTTATAGGATCTTTCACGATCCTTCTGCCCCTCGACATCAGCATCAACATGATCTCGATGTTCGCGTTCATCCTCACCCTCGGCATCGTGGTGGATGACGCGATCATCGTCGGGGAGAATATTTACGCAAAGACCGAGGCGGGACTGCCGGTCAACCGCGCCGTCGTCGACGGCGTCAGGGAAATGACGGTGCCGGTTCTGTTCGCGGTGGGCACCAATATCATTGCGTTCATCCCGCTTATGATGGTGCCCGGAGAAACGGGGCAGTTCCTGATCTCGATGCCGATCGTCGCCTGCATCGTGTTTTTTGTGTCGCTCATTGAAGCGCTGCTCATTCTGCCCGCGCATCTTAACGCAAAAGGCAAGCCGAAAACGCAAGCAGCCGGCCTCGCCGCCAGGCTCTACGCCCCCATGGCCAGGGTTTCGACCTTCCGGGAAGGCGTTGCGAAAAGCCTCGACCGGTTACGGGACGGACCGTTTCGCAAGACCCTCGCCTGGTCATTGTCTCACCGTTACGTCACCCTTGTTCTGTTTGCAGGTTTTATCGTGCTGATCGGCGCGTGGAACCAATCCGGGCGGATCGAGCTGCAATGGCGCCCCCGCATCCCGAGCAACAGCATCGATGCAGAACTAACGATGCCGACGGACGCCACCTTCGCCGAAACCCTCGCCATCGCCAAGCACATCGAAACGGCGGGCCTCAGAGCGATCGACCAGTTGCCGGGCGGACGCGAGGCTTTGGAAAGCTGGTCCATTGAGGGCGGCGGACGCGACTACACTGAAGCAGAAGTAACGTTCTCCTTCGCGTCGGGGGAGCGCGCGTTTACACAAGACGATTTCACGCGGACCTGGCGCCGCGAAATCGGACCGCTGCCGAGCATTAAAACTCTAACGTTTGATTTCCTGGTGGGTCCAGGCGCGGGCAAAGCGCTCAGAGTGAACCTTTCGCACCCGTCCAACGGCATTCTGGAGGACGCCGCCCGGGAGCTGGCGAACACGATGCGCAGCTTCAGCGGCGTCGTGGAGGTGAGCGACGGCGTCACCGAGGGCAAACGCCAGATACGCTTCACCCTGACGGACGAGGCCCGCGCCCTCGGCCTCACCGAAAACGGACTTGGCCGACAGCTACGGGCCGCGGGCTTCGGCGCCGAGGCGTTGCGCATGCTGCGCGACGGCAACGAGGTGAAAGTCATGGTCCGGCTGCCCCAGGCGGAACGGGACAGCGTCTCCTCCCTCGCCGACTTTATCGTCCGTACACCAACCGGAATTGAGATCCCGCTGTCCCAGGCCGCGCATTTCGACAACACCCGCGCCTTTACATCGATCAACCGCGAGGACGGCCAAAGGGTCATTCGCGTGACCGGCGGCGTCGATTTAAAATCCGGGGCGAGCCCGGGCCTTATTATGTCCGAGATCGGCGCCGAAGCGCTGCCCGCCATCGCCCTGAAATACCCAGGGCTGACCTACGACATCGATTCCGGCTTTGGCGGCCGGCGCGGCCGCAACGAGGCTTTGGGCGCGATCCTAAGCGGGCTTGCCGGCATGATCGTGATTATTTACGCGCTGATGGCGTCCCTGTTCAGAAGTTACACTCAAGGGGCTGTCGTCATGCTGACGATCCCAGCGTCTGTCGCCGCAGCAATCGCCGGCCACATCATCATGGGGCACAACCTGTCGTCCTCGTCTGTTTACGGCATGATTGCGCTTTGCGGGCTGGTGGTGAACGGCGCCCTGGTGCTGACCAAACGGTATAACGAAATGCGAGCCGACGGCGCGACTGACGCCGACGCCATCGTCAACGCGACCGTATCCCGGTTCCGGCCCATCGTCCTGACTTCCATTACGACCACGGCCGGGCTTACGCCGATGCTGTTTGAAACTTCGGTTCAGGCGCTGTTCCTTGTCCCCCTCGCGATCGCGCTCAGCTTTGGAACGGTGTTTTCAACGTTCGTGATTTTATTTTTGATACCGACCCTGCATATGCTGCATTCGGATGCAAAACGCGCCTTGTCGCGTCGGCGTGAAAAACACCTTCCGTATCCGGCGGAATAACGCCCTGCATCTTGCCGGGCCCCACAGTCAAACCGCCAGGCGATCGCACGCCTCCATCACAATGGCGAACCGAATGACACTTCGCCTGGAAACGCTTTTTTGGTCTAACGCGTTTCCGGACGGCGAACCGGATGCCACTTCGCCTGGAAACGCTTTTTTGGTCTAACGCGTTTCCGGACGGCGAACCGGATGCCACTTCGCCTGGAAACGCTTTTTTGGTCTAACGCGTTTCCGGACGGCGAACCGGATGCCACTTCACCTGGAAACGCTTTAGGACGGCAGCTCGTATCCGATGACCGCGCCAGGTCCAAGGGGCAGCCCCAACAGCACCCAGAAGAACGTCATCACCGCGCCGACGGCTAGCATCCACAGCCCATAGGGCGTCATCGTCGCCATCAAAGAGCCGAGACCGAAATCAGCTCGCCAGCGCTGACAAAATGTCAGCGCCAGGGGAAAATAGACCATCAGCGGCGTCAGGATATTGGTCGCCGAGTCGCCGACGCGATAAGCCGCCGTCGTCATTTCAGGGCTGATACCGGTCAACATGAGCATTGGCACGAGTATCGGCGCCAGCAACGCCCATTTTGCACTCGCCGAACCGACGAAAAGGTTCACCGTCCCGCCCAGCAGGATGATGAACACAAGCAATATGGGGGCCGGCATGCCCGAGGCCTCAATCGCGTTAGCGCCGTTGATGGCCATGATGATGCCTAGATTGGACCAATTGAACAGGGCGACGAAATGGGCCGCCGCAAAGGCGAGGACAATGTAATATCCCATATCGCCCATCGCTTTCGACATCATCTCAATGACGTCCCGATGGGTTTTAACCGTGCCTGCGCCGACGCCGTAGGCGACGCCCGTCCCCAAAAACAGCAAAAAGAAAAAAGCCACGAGCGATTTATAAAAAGGGCTCAACTGGTACGCCGGATCCGCCGCCATATCGCGCAACGGCGCGCCTGGCCCGAACCCCAACCAGGCCCATAAAAGCACCAACAGGCCGATCGCAACCCCAGCGTACACAAGACCTTTGCGTTCTTTTTCAGATAAAGCGCTGTCGGACAAACTGTCGAGGCCGGCGCCCTTAGGCGCAGACCAACCGCCGAGGCGCGGTTCGATAATCCGATCCGTAACGAACCAGACAACGGGAATATATAAAAAGAACATCGCCGCGATGAAGTACCAGTTACCGGCGATGTTCGCGCTCCAATCGGAAACAAGGATCTGTGCGGCCGGCTCAGTAATGCCGAGCAGCAAGGCGTCAAGCTGTCCGGGTAAAAGGTTCGCGGAAAACCCGCCGGACACCGCTGCGAAAGAAGCGGCGATCCCGGCGATGGGATGGCGACCAGCTGCAGCATAAATGACCCCGGCGAGCGGCACGAGAACCACATAGGCCGCATCGGCGGCGAGATTGCTCATCATGGCGACAAACGCCACCGTAGGCGTCAACAGCGACTTGGGCGCGCGATTAACGCCGGCGCGCATGCCGGCGGCGAACAGCCCCGTGCGTTCAGCAACGCCGGCGCCCAGCATCACGACCAGGACATAGCCGAGAGGCGCAAAGCCGGTCAGCGTCGTCGGCATTTCAACCAAAACGCGCCTGACCTGCTCTGCATCCAGAAGGCTTTTGGCGGCCATCAGCTCTTTAGTGACCGGGTTCTCAGCCGAAAGCCCCAAAGCCGAAGCCAACACGCTCACCACGACAAGGGCGAGGATAAGCCAGAAGAAAATCATCGCCGGGTCCGGCAACGCATTACCGGTCCGCTCTATCCATCCCAGCACGCCCTTTCGCGGCGCCTCGACGCCCGCCCCGGCCGTTTCCGCCATACCTGAACCCTCCGCCCAAAATCTGTTATAAAAAACGGCAGTTTAGAAAAATCACCGCAAATGTCGAATGGAACCAACAGCGCGCGCTATGTTTTGTACTCTATGAACCGTTTCGCCGCTCTTCTCGACCGTTTGGTCCTCACGCCACAGCGCAATGGCAAACTGCGCCTGGTACAAGATTATGTCGCAACAACGCCGGACCCGGATCGCGGCTGGGCCGTGGCGGCGCTCACGGGCGCGCTCGACATAAAATCCGTCAAGCCTGCGATGCTGCGCGATCTCGTCAAAGCACGAACAGACCCCGTGCTTTATGATCTGTCCTATGATTACGTGGGCGATATGGCGGAAACGATATCGCTGATCTGGCCGGCGCGTCCAGGGGCGAACGCCGTTCCAGGTCTTGGGGACATCGTTGAACGATTGACATCCGCTGGGCGCGGGGAAGGCGTCGGTCTTGTGGAAGGCTGGCTCGACGCCCTTGATGCTTCAGGGCGTTGGGCCCTGCTGAAGCTCGTCACCGGGGGGCTGCGCATCGGCGTCGGCGCGCGACTTGTGAAAACCGCGTTGGCGGCCTTCGGCGAAAAGGATGTTTTGGAGATCGAGGAGCTTTGGTACGGCCTTAAGGCGCCCTATACGGATCTTTTTGCGTGGCTGGAAGGGCGCGGCGAGAAGCCGGTTTCCGACGCCCTTGCGCCGTTTCGCCCGCCAATGCTCGCCCATCCAATTGACGACAAGGATTTTAAAAACCTCAAGCCGGCGGACTTTATCGCAGAATGGAAATGGGACGGCGTGCGGGTGCAAGCTGTGGGGGATAAAGGCGCGCGGCGGCTCTACAGCCGCACCGGCGAGGATATTTCAAAGGCGTTTCCCGATATTATGGACGCCCTCGACTTCGACGCAACCATCGACGGCGAACTGCTGGTCTATGATCCGTCAACAGAGGGCTATACCGTGGCGCCGTTTTCCGATCTTCAAAAGCGCCTCAACCGCAAAACCGTCTCCAAAAAGCTGCTGACGGCTCACCCGGCCTTCATTCGCGCCTACGACCTTCTCGCCTTGAACGGCGAGGATCTGCGCGCTTTGCCGTTCTCAGAACGCCGCGCCCGCCTCGCCCATTGGCTCGGCGCCGTTGCGCCGGCGCGCACCGACCTGTCCCCCGGCGTTGCGTTTGAAACCTGGGACGGGCTCGCGGATTTGCGGGCCGACCCGCCCCTTGCAGCGGTTGAGGGATTGATGCTGAAACGCAAAGACGCCGCATATGTTCCCGGACGTCCAAAAGGGTTGTGGTGGAAATGGAAGCGCGATCCGTTTCTTATCGACGCCGTCTTGATGTACGCCCAACGGGGCCACGGCAAACGATCGTCATATTATTCCGATTATACTTTCGGCGTGTGGCGCGAAGAGGAAAACGGCGAGGCGCTTGTGCCGGTGGGCAAAGCCTATTTCGGATTCACCGATGAAGAGCTGAAACAGATCGATAAATTTGTCCGTACAAATACGACAAACAGATACGGCCCGGTGCGCGAGGTGCGCGCCACCCCGGAAGACGGACTGGTGCTGGAAATCGCATTTGAAGGCCTTAATCGCTCCCCTCGACACAAGTCCGGCCTCGCCATGCGGTTTCCGCGCATATCGCGGTTAAGGTGGGACAAACCAGCCCGGGACGCCGATAGAATTGAGACCCTCGAAACGCTTTTGGCAAACATGTAACGCTATAGGCGCTGAGCATTCAAAGCTTGAAGTTCAATCCCATGCCGATGTCATCCAGCTGTCATATTCCTAGAGCATTAACCATGTTTAACCTTCTGCATAGTTCTGCTAAGGTTAAACTGGAATTGGGGAACACGCGCATGATTAGGAATACTCTTCACGAGTATTCAAGACTGCATTTTTGAGATTAGGGGACGCGCAGGGGCTTGTTTTTTATTCAAGAAATCGTCTTTTCCGAGAAATCGTCGCGCGGCGGCGCAACCATCGAAAAATGATTTCGAGGATGATTGCAGTGCAAAATTTCGAATGAAAATCACGCATATACAAGCATGCAAAAAATTCTTATTTTAGAGTGAGGCGAATAGTTAACGTGGCGGCGTCTTGGCGCTAAACTTAGGCTGAGAAGACGCGTTTGCTTAAACTGTGAAGATTTCGGGCTTTGAAAGCCTATGTCTTCGCCGTGACACCGACGGGGGTACTATGGGGTTGTGGGGCCGGCGTTCGAAGCGGAATAAAGATTCCGAAGAGGTCGAGAACGCTCAGAGTGATGCTGAGGTCGTCGAGGGCTCTGCCGCGCCCCCTGAAGACGAGGCTATGGAAGATGGCGGCGGCGATGAAGCTCGCCTTATCGACCATGAGAACGAGCCGGATACAGTCTCATATGCCCGCAAAGTCGATGTCGAGATAAAAGAAGACGAAAAGGATAGCGTATCCTTTCGAGAGAAAAATCGCCGCGGTATATGGCCGCGAACGGCTCTCGGCTGGCTAAGCTTCCTGTTCTTCTGGTTCATCGTACTGTTCGCTTTATTCGTATCCCAGATCAAACGACTTCCCACTGTTCAATACGATACCTACCGTGACTGGATTTGCGTAAATATTTTGCGCAATGACTGCGACGATCCATCGGCGCGGGCCTTTGGAAAACCCATCGGCGACCCGATTATCACGGAACAGAGCGTTTTATCGGATTGGGTGTCACAGACCCATAGAGCCGCCGTGCTTGAAAATAAATTCAGAGCTCTGGACGTATCGTACTCTAAAAAGAGCGCGTCGCTTCTGAATACGGACAATATTTTACTTGGGCTCTACGAGAAAGAAAAGAAAAGGAACGACGAGGATGGACGCCCTGTTGAGGCGGGCATTCATTTTCTCATCGCGGGGTCGAACGGTGATTTTGACGGTCGTGAACTCTTCGAAGACCTTGATCTGTCTGAAAACGACCGTACGCAGGCGCAAAGTAATTTTATCGAGCTACACCGCCTGAACGGCCGGGAAGGTTATTTTCGACTTGGGTTGCTTTATCTCGGCGATGCAGCCATGGATTCCAAGTATCCAGGATATCCGACAAATTCACCGCCCCCGTTTTTGGACCATCACCCTGAATTCCAGAACGATTTCATTGTTCAGGCGGCGAATTACGGCGAGGCTTACAAGAATATGCACATCGCTCTTTTGTGCGATGTGACCGAAGCGCTGCAATGGCAAGGCTATATCGCCACGGTTGGATCTTTGAGCCGGGTTGAACGGGAAGCCTATGAACGCGACGCGGCGGAGCATTTGAAGAAACGCGGACAACTGGCGCCGGGCGGCATACGCGACCATTGCTATGGCGAGACGCTGCAGCAGCGCATCAAATATCTGACCAATAACAGATTTATTGAGCGGTTCATAAGCGACGGCCGCCCCTGGCCCACATACGAAGAGCTCATCCGGGTCATGCTGTTGCCGCCCACGGAATTCGGCGTCGTGCTTGGAGATCCCACCATCGGCGGCGTGCCTGGCGGGGCGCAAGGGTCGCAATATTTTAGAAACAATCCAGGCGGCCAAGCCGGCCAACTATCGTCGCAGGCGGACGACGGCTTGAATAACTGCGATGACCTCGCCCCTGGCCAGGAATGCCCGGGACGCCTTGATGCACTCGCCTGCCGAGACATTGCTTTGTCCAACCTTAAGATTGGCGAGGCGTATCTGGCCGCCGGCAACATTATGGAGGCGCGAAAATTCCTGCAGCGGTCAACCGATATCGGTCGGCGTTGCCAGGCGGAAGCGGCCCGTCAATCCGCACGTCTTTTACAGGCTCTGAACCTCACCTGCGAATACACGCGCAGCAGCCTGGCCCGCATCTCGCGGGAAGCATCGAAGGACGCAGATGACGACGCGCGGGCGGAAGTCGAGGCGGACGAGGAGGATAAAACCCGTGTAATTGGTCTCTACGCTCGCCAAAGAGCGCTGAGCGCCCATGGATATTATGACGGAAACATCGACGGCAAGTACGGACCGATGACCCGCCAGGCGGTCCGCGATTTCCAGCGGGGATACGGTTTTAGCCAAACCGGCGACTTGACGCCGATCGAAACCGTTTATCTGTTTTGCAGCGCCGCGGAAATAAAAGACGATCCGCAGTCCATGAATACGCTGGGTCTGATGTACCTCACCGGACTTGGCGTTGTGCAAAACACCGATGCCGGCCTCAACTGGCTGAAAGAAGCATCCAGGCGCAGCAATATCAATGCAAAGTACAATCTGGCGCTGGCTTACGGCACAGCGACCGTCAAGAGCAGCTATGAGCTTTGCGATATTCCGGAAAACCTTCAGAGGGCTGATGCTTGGCTGGTTGAAGCTGCAAACCTGGGACACCCCACGGCGCAGAAATTGGTCGATCTACACGGCACCAAAACAGTTTCGGAGCGCTGGTTGGAGATTGAAAAATTCGTCAGGTCGGACACCTTCCATAGCATACGCCTGGATAAGGTTGGCCGGGGATGCGAACCGAACTAAACTTGGTTGCGGATTTATGTAAGGGGCATATTGTAAGATGAAACGCCTATATGCTGCACTGATTGTTTTGACATTGTCTGCTTGCGCCTCTTTAAATGGTCGCAATAATGAAGAGCGTTTTTCTGAAGCCTGCAAAACCTATGGCGATGTTCCTGAAGGCGAGACGGTAGTGGTGATGCGCACCCGGTCCAGTAAAACAGATATATCGGCTCTGGCCGCTGCGCCTGGCGGAACGCTTAACGATGGCGCGGCGGTCGTAGGACCGGTCGCCGTTACATCCAGCGGCGGAATTGTCGCTAACGTGCGTAACGACACAACTTTTGAAATGCGCCCTTGCGCGCGCTCTGAACCGGAAAGTTCACAACGAGGGGAATGATTATGCGTCGGCTGATTATTGGGATCATTGGTTTAGTTGGGCTATCGGGCTGTGTCTACCATTCCGGAGGCAGCGCCTATACCGAGACGGGTGCGGTCTGCGACAGCGCGGGCCTTGAATCACAACTCGTTTCAATTACAGATCAGTCTACGCAACTTCGCGGCGCATTAGGCGTTGGCGTATCCGGCGGCGGCGGCGCCATCGGCGGCAGCCGGAGCGAAAACGACGTTGAGCGCGTCTACCAGTTGCGCGACAGGCTTAATCGTTTCGATGCCGAGGTTGATGCATCCTACCGCAATATGGTCTCGAGCTGTAAGGCTTATTCACGCTGTATGGAGATGCGCCGCTATCGCGAAGGCGAGTGCCGCAGCTCGATGGCGCAATGGGACCGCGCCCAGGACAATTTCACAAACCTTTCCCGGGAGCTTAAAGAGATACAGGCTCAGGTCGACACCGTTCAGTATATAACGAAAAGTTCAGCTCCGGCGTCGAAGAAGACCTATACCGTCAACCCGTGCGACCCCGGCGGCCGCAACTGTTCCGTCGGCAAGTATCAGTACTGATTATTCTAAAACGCGTCCAGGCGAAGTGGGTGCGGTTGGCCATCCACAAGCACGCAAAAACAAGGACCGAAAGCGATTGAGCGATCTAAGTTGACCCGAAATCGCTTTAAGAACTTTAGGATTTAAACGGTTCGGAAGCTTTGTCCCTCTCCTCGTCTGAGGAGAGGGATTACTTTTAACTCATAAAAAATAAGGCGAAATCTTATTCAGCCTTGGCGTTAAACGCCTTTACGGTTTTTGTCCAAGCTTCAACGACCGCCGTCTCCATGTCGACGCTTTCATTAAACTTCTGCAACGCAGCTTCCCGATCCTCCAACGGCTTGTCGGCGTCATCGGCGATCGCATTCAGGCAATCGCGATAGGGCGAAAGGGCGCCCTGAAAATCCTTGATGCTTTGCATTGCCGCCTTCAGTTCGTCTTCGCTTGCTGTTGCGCCATCGGGCACTTGCGGCGCTGCTGCGCCCAGTGTGCACGTCTCCTCAGCGTAAACAGCAGTGGAAAGCGTCAACGCCAGCGCTGCGCCCATTAATTCGCGTTTCATATCGTCACCCCATCATTGCGGTTTTCATTAGAATTTATCGCCCGTCGCCATATTGCGAAATTGCACGCGGTTTGACAAATCGGCTGTTCACGCGCGTTTGAACAAACGTCACTCGCCCCGGCGCCCGCGATCTGCTCTTAATAGGCTATATTTTGGTGAGATGGGGATTTGCGGGGCGTTTATGGATCTGAAAATCAAGGACCGCGGCGATAAGCAGGGCGAGCCTGTGCGTCTGCGATTGTACAAATGGGCGGGCCAGTGGGGACCGTTCAAAGTGAAAATCCCCTGCGGGGAATGCGCCCTCACCGAGGACGTGATCGAGGACACCCTCGCCAAAGAACTTGCGAACGCCAAAGTGGCGTTTGAGGTAAAGGAGTGGCTGTCCTACTGGTGGGAGCCCTTGCCCGCCGGCGGATGGCACGCCCCGATCGTCATGGTTGAGGACAAAGTGATCGCCCAGGGCGACGCCCTTAACCGCGGCGTTCTGGCGGAGACCATCATGCGCCTCCATGCCGGGCGGTTCGAGCTGGAAGGCAATCATCTGTTCGGCAAAACCAATTGCGGCCATTGCACCCGCGGCAAGGAATATCTTGAAAAAGCCGGCGTCGAGTTCACCTACCACGACGTCGTCGACAACCCGGGCGCCCTCTATGAAATGCTGGCGCGGGTAAAGCCGCTCATCGGTGAAAAGACCCCGATTACAACGCCCCAGATATTCCTTGACGGAAAATATGTCGGCGGCGCCGACGAACTTGCCGAGCATCTCGGGTTCGACGTTGAGCCGGACCCGCGCAGGGGACGCGGATCGCTGTCGCGGGGCAGACTTTTGGCGGGCGGCAAAGTTTCAAGATCCCGCCGCAAAAAAGCCTTTTAAGCCGACCATTGTCGCCTTTGCCTTGAAACAGACGGAAACCTTTGCGTGTAAAGGCGCAAACGGGCTTATCGATTGTCACGCTTGTCCCAAGCAAGGTATACGCTAAGCATATCTTTCGCCGACACAAGGGAGCACGTCACGCTTTATGGAAACGCCTGCAAATTTGGAAGAGGCGCGCGCCGCGCTGGAGCCGTTGATCGAAATGGGAATCGCGTTTGGCCTGAACGCCCTTGGCGCGCTTGCGGTCCTGATTTTAGGTCTATGGATCGCCGGCGCCGTTAAAAAAGCCGTGCGTAAGGGGATCGAAAAATCCCCAAAAATCGACGAGACCCTCGGCCTGTTTTTCGCATCAATCGCCTACTACGTCATCCTCGCCATCGTCGTCATCACAGCTCTTGGCGTGTTCGGCGTACCGACGACAAGTTTCGCAGCGATCCTCGGCGCCGCCGGCCTCGCCGTCGGCCTTGCGCTCCAGGGCACGCTCGGACATATCGCGTCGGGCGTCATGCTGCTCATCTTCCGTCCCTTTAAAATCGGCGACTTTATCGAAGCGGCGGGTGAAGCCGGCACGGTGAAGGCGATCACCTTGTTTACGACGGAACTGGCGACCCCGGACAATGTCCACATCATCGTTCCGAACGGCGCGGTGTGGGGCGACAGCATCACCAACTACAGCTACCACGCCACGCGCCGCGTGGACCTTGTATTCGGCATCTCCTATGAAGACGACATAAACAAAGCGATGGCGGCGATCCGCACCGTCGTCGAGGCCGACCCCCGCGCCCATAAGGACCCGGAACCGCAAATCGTGGTGGGAGAGCTCGGCGGAAGTTCCGTCGACATCATCACCCGTGTATGGACCGCCAGCGGCGACTATTGGGGTTTAAAATTCGACCTGTTGAAGGCGGTGAAGGAGAAGTTCGACGCAGAAAACGTGAACATTCCGTACCCGACCCAGACGGTTTACGAATATCAGATGAAGAAGTAGAGCCGCGTTTCAAACACAGCTCGTACGACAAAGGGGACTGCTATGACGCACAAACAAGGTTTTTTCGGCAAACTTCTTGGCGGTGCGCCCGGTCCTATTATCCTTCGTCTCGCGATCGCCAGCATTATCGTGGGGGCGGTCCTGTCCTTCGCGATGATCAGTCCCACAATGCTATGGACGAACTTTTTTGACTTTGTCGGCGACGCCTGGACCAGGTTCTGGCGTCAAGGTTGGTCTATCGTCATGTGGATGGGCCAATATTTCATCCTTGGCGCAGTGATTGTCGTACCGCTCTGGGTGCTGTTCCGGATCGTGCGCGCCATGGCGCCGGGCGGACAGCCCAAGGATGATGATGAAGCCTGACGATCCATTTGACGTGCGGCGCGCCGATAGCGAGGCGGAGATCGCCGCCGTCAAAAGGCTGTTCCAGGACTACGCAGACTGGCTTCAGATCGATTTATGCTTTCAAGGGTTCGAAGAGGAGATGGCGCGGTTCCCGGCGACATACGCGCTGTTGCTGATCGCCGGCCCGGCGGACGCGCCGTTGGGCGCGGTGGGCCTGAAGCAGCACGACTGTGAAATATGCGAGATGAAGCGCCTCTATGCGCCGCCAGGCGGCCGGCGCCGAGGCGTCGGACGAGCGCTCAGCCTGCGGCTCATTGAGGAGGCCCGCGTCGCCGGATACGCCAAAATGGTGCTTGACACATTCGAGCGTCTGACGGCCGCCGTGGCGCTCTACGAGACGCTGGGGTTCCGGCGCAGCGCGGCCTATTACGACAATCCGGAGCCGGACGCGATTTTTATGGAACTGGCGCTTTAGGTTTTTATTTTGACGCGCATGTATTCACAAAACCGGCTCCCACTTTTGTGAATGCGCTTCAACGCCTTGCGCGCGCGGGTTAGATAACGCCGCGCCCTTTCAAAGTGCGGATATCCTCCGTACTCCGCCCAACATCTTTTGCGACATCCTCAGAGTGCGCGCCAAAATCCGGCGTTTTAAGATGCGGTTGGGCCGGTTCGTTTTGGAATTTAATAGGCGGACCAATATGCGTATTTGCATTTTCATCCGCTAACCGCATGCCCCGCGCCGCGGTATGGTCGTCGTCAAACGCTTCCTGCAAGGTCCGCACCGGCGCCCAGCAAAGATCGATGTCGGACAAAATCGCCTCCCATGCGGCGAGGGGTTTCGTTTTAAACGTCGCTTGAAAAAACGCGATCAGCGGCGCCTGAACGGGCCCCGGCTCCCGTTTGGCGAGATCGATTAAATCCGGCCGGCCGAGCGCGGTGAGGAGATTGGTTGCAAACTTCACCTCAGAGCCGCCGAGAATGAGGAACGCGCCGTCCGCCGTCTCATAAATATTGTTCATCCCCGCCCCGCCGAAGGAGCGCATGGTTTTCGGGACGGGCGCAGCACCCTCGGCGAAGACGGGCCCTGTGACGTTCGGCGTCCAGGCCAGCAACGAGTCGTACATGGCGATGTCGATATAATCACCCTCGCCCGTTTGCGTGCGTCGGTAGAGCGCCATGAGAATGGCGCTAAGCGCATTCAAGGACGCCGTAACATCCGCAGACGGCATGTTGGGCAAGGCGGGCTTGCCGTCCTCAAGGCCCAGGTTCAACGCGACAGTTCCTGCGAGCCCTTGTATAGCGAGATCGTGGGCCGGTCGGTCGCGATAGGGGCCCGTTTGCCCAAAGGCGGAGATGGAGCAATACACAATGCCGGGGTTTACCGCCTTGATAGCGTCGTAATCGACGCCCAGCCGTTTCACGACGCCGGGGCGAAACGCCTCCACAAAAACGTCGGCGCCTTTAGCGATGTCCATAAACAGCTTATGGGCTTCGGGGTCTTTCAAATTGATCTTCAGGCTGCGCTTGCCCCGGGCGATGTTGCGAAACCAGACGGAAATATCGTCCGCCGTGCGATAACCGATGGCGCGCGTCGGCTCCCCGACGCCATTGGCAGGCTCCACCATGACGACGTCCGCCCCATGGTCGGCCATGGTCATGGTCATGTGCGGGCCCGGCAGGAACGCCGACAGATCGAGAACCTTGACGCCTTCGAGTTTCATGGCCGCCCCTCTCAGCGTCAGCGTTTCAGGATTTCATCCGTATGCTCGCCCATGGTCGGCGCCCTGGCGCCCGCCGGGCGAACGCCGTCGAGCTTGATCGGGTTCGACAGGGTTCGCAGACCGTTCGGCTTTTCCGGATGCGCAAGCGTCTCCACCATGCCGACATCGGCGACATAAGGGTTGTCCAGGGCCTCGGCCACATCATAGACCGGTGCAATCGGCACATGCCCGGCGAGGAGGTCGATCCAATGGTCCGTGTCTTTTGTTTGAAACAGACCGTCGATCGCCTCCTGCACCGCCGCGCGATTGTCCCGCCGGGCGGCGATGTCCTTGAAGTCCTCCTGGGACAGCCAGTCTTCCCGGCCGACCTTTTCGCAAAAGATCGTCCAGAATTTCGGCGTCTGGCACATCAGCAAAACCCAGCCGTTAGCGGTTTTGAACAGCTGGCTCGGCACGGTGGACGGGTGCGCCGACCGCGACAGGC
>JBCDBL010000078.1:0-20245 GCA_039183635.1 Pseudomonadota bacterium | reverse complement strand
CCCAAATCCCTTCCCCCTCACCCGAAATTGCCATCGCAATTTCGACCTCTCCCCGAAGGGGAGAGGGAAATTAGTCTGCGTTCTGTCAAGACGTCCTTATATGCGAGTGTCCTGCTCGCACGTGGCGAAGCCAACCCTTATCGGCTTAAAAGCAGACTTAAGAGTATTCAAACTTCGGCTTGCGCTTTTCCAGGAAGGCGCGATAGCCCTCCTTGAAATCTTCGTTCCCAAAGGCGGCCAGGAAGTCCGTCTGCGTCTCATCATTATCCGCAGTTTGGCCGCTGCGGATCAGGCGGATGAATTTTTTCGTGGTGCGGATGCTGAATTGCGAAGCGGCGCAAACCTGGTCGAGGAACGCGGCGGTCTCCACCTTTAGATTGGGCTTGTCGAACAGCTTGTCGATGAGGCCCGTGGCCAGCGCCTCTTCCGCATCGAGAAGACGGCCAGTGTATAAAATGTCCTTCGCCATCGAGACCCCGACGGCGTCGATCAGGCGTTTCACATCCGCCAACGTGTAGGCGAGGCCGAGCTTTCCTGGCGGCACGGCGAATTTCGACGTTTCGTCCGCAAACCGCATGTCGCACGCCAGCGCCAGGCCGCAGCCGCCGCCGACGCAAGGACCGGAGATCATCGCCGCCGTCGGTTTGGGGCAGTCGGCGACGGCGGCCATGGCGTTCGAGATCAGTTTCGAGTAGGCCGCGGCGCTTTCCGGCGTGGCGTAGACTGTCTCAAACTCCGATATGTCCGCTCCCGCTGCAAAGGCGCCGCCTTCGCCACGGATCAATATGACCTTCACAGCTGCGTCGGCCTCGGCCTCCGCCACCAATTCGGGAATGCGGCGCCACATGTCGGAGGTGATGGCGTTGCGCTTGCCCGGCCGGTCGAAAACGATTTCAGCCCGGTCGGCGGCGATGGAAAGGCTAAGGTCGGCGTTGGTCATGTAGATCGGCCTTCATCTATGGCGTGGTGGCGAACAGTTGCATTGTATGATCATACCATGTGAAAATGTCATAGATACAGACCATTTATAAATGCGCCAAAGGAGTAGAAATGGCTGGAAACGGGGTCGTCCTTGCGACATTGATTTTCTACAAGGTCGTTCTTGTCGCCATTGGCGTTTGGGCCGCGCGCCGCGTCAAAAACGAGGATGATTTCTTTCTCGGCGGGCGCGGGCTTGGGCCAATTGTTGCGGGGGTATCCTATTCCGCGTCATCGTCTTCGGCCTGGATCCTTTTGGGGTTTACCGGCTTCGTTTACGCCGCAGGGGTGTCCGCTCTTTGGATGCTGCCTGGTTTTTGGGTCGGGTACGCTGTTTTGTGGCTGTGGCTCGGCAAGATGTTGCGCGAGGAGTCCGCGGCGGAAGGTCATGTGACGCTGACGGATTTTCTTGTGGCGCGTCTGCAGGGGCGCGGCCGGCGGCTTGTGGCGGCGCTTGCGGCGTTGCTCACCGCGTTTTGTTTTATCTTTTATATCGCCGCCCAATTCGACGCCACCGCCAAGGCGTTTATGGAGGAGTTCGGCCTCGGCTTCACGACAAGCGTTTTGATCGGCGCGGTCATTATTGTCGTTTACTCCATGATGGGCGGGTTCTGGGCCGTCAGCGTCACCGACACGCTTCAGGGGATTGTCATGATCCTGGTCGCCCTCGGTTTGTCCCTCACGGCGTTTTTCGCCGCCGGCGGTTTTCAAGGCATAGGGGAGGGCTTGGCGGGCGTCCCGGTTACGATGGACCTTTTTGGCGGTCGAACGGGATTTCTCGCCCTTGGTTTCGTTCTTGGGACAATGTCGATTGGGCTTGGCACTTTCGGGCAACCGCACCTTGTCAGTCGTTTGATGGCTGTTCGGGATGATGCGGCCCGGCGCCAAGGCTTCGTAGTCGCGATTAGCTGGTCTATCGTGATCTCCATCGCCATGGCCGTTCTTGGCCTTGCGGGCCGGGTGCTGACGCCGGAGATGGCGGATGGCGAAAGTTTGTTTTACGCCTTGGCCGGAACGCTGTTGCCCGCTGTTGTCGCCGGGGTTGTTATCGCAGCGGTCTTGTCCGCTGTAATGTCTACTGTGGATTCCATATTGCTGGCGGCGTCCGGCGCCATCGCCCATGATTTGGGACTTGTACGTGTGTTTCCAAATCGGGCGGTTTTGATTTCTCGTGCGACGATGATCGGGATCGCCATTTTAGCCGTGGCGCTCACCCTGGCGCTGCCGGATACGATTTTCAACCGCGTGCTTTTCGCCTGGGCGGCCCTGGGGGCGGCGTTCGGGCCCATCATCTTCGCCCGCACAGCCGGCGTCGAACCGCCGGCCCTGGCGATTGGGCTTAGCATCGTCGCAGGTTTCGCCGTCACGGTTCTGTTCTACTTGCTCGGCGCCGCGCCGGTGAACGATGGTGCCGGCGCGATGGCGGCGCTCAGCCGTCTCGCCCACCTGCCGGGCGATCCGTTTGAACGTCTGGTCCCGTGGGTTTTGCCGCTCGCGCTGTTGTTTTTCTGGCCGAAGTCCGCCTCATCCGTCTCCATCAAGACAAGGAGCGTTTCCTCATGACCCGATTGAAAACCTTGGTCCCGCTCGCCGCCGCTTTTACGCTCGGCGTCGGGGCGGCGCAGTTCTGGACTGGTTTTGCGCCCGCCGCGGCGGAGGCGGAGATGCAACGCCCCGGTTATCTCGTCGTTATGGGGCGCGGCTATGATCGGCAGGATCTCGCCGAGTACGCCAAGGGCCTGCCGCCGCTCTACGAAAAATTCGGCGGTCAGTACCGCGCCATCGCGACAGATGTGGAGGTGTTTGAAGGAGAGTACGCCTACCAGAGCATCGTCATCGCCGAATGGCCGTCCCTTAACGCCGCCCGGGCGTTTTGGACGTCTCCGGAATATGAGGCTTTAAAGAAGAAGCGCGAAGGGGTGGGGGCGTTCGACGTGGTTGCGTTTGAAGGCTTTCCGACGCCGCAGACCGTGTCGCCGATTGCAAAGGGGGAGTGACGGCTTTCGAATGAGGCGCAGCTTCTTCCCCCGCGTGCGGGGGAAGTGGCCCGAAGGGCCGAAGGGGGCAAGCGCAGTCTCTATTTGACGTATCGGTGTTTAACTGAGACGCCGTGCCCCTCCGTCTCGCTGTCGCGCGGCGCCTCCCCCGTAAACGGGGGCGGAGAACAGGAAGCGGCGCCGGTTATGGAAGGGTTCCTCATGGTGCGCATTTTTATTATGACATCTGTTTGTTGTGCTTTATCGGCATGTGCGCACAAGCACGCCGCAGCACCGCAAGCGGACATCGCTGCTTTCGCAGCACTGATGGCCGATACGTTCGAAACAGCGCCCGACGATCCGAAAAATAATTTCCGTGATCGGCGCTTTGCGATTACGGCGCCTGAACTTGAAGGAACATGGCTGTATTATCAGTTAAACACAGGGCCACAGAAACAGCTTTATCGCCAACGCGTCATTCAGTTGTCGCTCACTGCTGACGGCGAGGGGGTTTTACAGAGCACTTACGCCCTGAAAGGTCCTGAAAAGTATGTTGACGCCTGGCAGACCCCTGGCGTGCTTGAAGCGTTAACGCCGGAAGATATCGACCCTTATTTTGATAAAGGTTGCGGCCAGGTTTGGAGGCCAGACGGCTCAGGTTGGCGTGGATATGTGGATCCAGCGACATGCCGCGTCTTTTCAGAGCGCCGACAGTCTTACATATCAATTGAGGCTGAAGCGTGGCTCGACGATCGCAATTATTGGCAGGCGGAGCGGGGCTTTGATGCGAACGGCAATCAGTTGTTTGGGACTGAACCGGGTGAGTTCATAGAGCTTTTTCGACAGTGATCTAAACCACTCCCGTAGACAAACAATCATGAACATGCAGCAGCCCTACGGGGCGTCCATCCTCCACGACAAACAGCGCCGTAATTTTCTTCTCGCTTAAAATCGCCAGCGCCTCACCGGCAATCGTATCCGGGCGGACGGTTTTGGGGGCCGGCGTCATGAGGTCTTTGGCGGTTCGCGTTGAGAAGTCCTCGCCGAAATGACGGCGCAGGTCCCCGTCGGTGATAATGCCGGCGAGCTTGCCGTCGGCGTCGGTCACCCCGATGCAGCCGAATTTACGCACGCTCATCACCGCGACGGCGTCTTTCATTGGCGCGTTGAGGGGGCAGAGCGGCAGGGCGTCCGCCCCGTGCATCATGTCGCGCACTTTCAGCAGGCTTGCGCCCAGCTTGCCGCCGGGGTGATAGACGTGGAAATCATCGGCGCTGAAGCCTGCGTCCTGGAGAAGAGCCACGGCCAGGGCGTCGCCGAGGGCCATGGTCATGGTGGTGGAGGTGGTGGGCGCCCGCGTCTCGCCGCAGGCCTCTTCCGCTTCGGGCAAGAGCAGGACGATGTCCGCCGCTTTGCCGAGGGTCGACGCCGGTCCGCCGGTGATGGCGATGAGCGGAATGGCGAATCGCTTGGCGTAGGCGAGAAGGTCGCGCAGCTCCGCCGCTTCCCCGGACTTTGAAATGGCGATCACCGCATCGTTGCGGGCGATCATGCCGAGGTCGCCATGGCTCGCCTCGCCGGGGTGAACGAAACTCGCCGGTTTGCCCGTTGAGGCGAGCGTTGCGGCGATTTTACGGGCGACATGCCCGCTTTTGCCCATGCCGGTGACGACGACCCGGCCTTTAACGGCTTTCAGGGTCTCCACCGCCTCGGTGAAGCGCCCGTCGATGGCGGCGGCGAGGGCGTCAAGGCCCTTCAATTCGGTGCCGATCACCTCTCGGGCGACGGCGATGTGATCTTGTTGGGGCATGGGGCGCTTCCCATCTTGTGCTAACTCTATGAAAGGGCTAACGACGAACGCTTGGAAGCGCAAGGAGAGACCTCCCATGACCCCGAACAGTATTGTGGAAATCGGCAAGGGCGCTGGCGCGGTGAAGGTGGGCAATGCTGCGCCGCTGACATTGATCGCCGGGCCGTGCCAGATGGAAAGCCGGGACCATGCGCTTGAGGTGGCGGGGGCGTTGAAGGAGATTTGCGGTCGGGTCGGGATCGGCCTCATCTACAAATCTTCCTTCGACAAGGCGAACAGGACGAGCGCGGCCGGCAAGCGCGGCCTCGGCCTCGACAAGTCGCTGCCGGTGTTCCAGGAGATTCGCGAAACCCTGGGCCTGCCGTGCCTGACGGACATCCATGAGAAGGAGCAGTGCGCGCCGGTGGCGGAGGCTGTGGACGTGCTCCAGATCCCGGCGTTTTTGTGCCGGCAGACAGACCTCCTGCTCGCCGCCGCGGCGACGGAGGCTGTGATCAATGTGAAGAAGGGCCAGTTCCTGGCGCCCTGGGACATGAAAAACGTCATCGCCAAGGTCACCGGCGGCGGCAACCCGAATGTGCTTGTGACGGAGCGTGGGGCGAGTTTCGGCTACAATACGCTTGTGACGGACTTTCGTTCTTTGCCCATCATGGCGGCCATGGGCGCGCCGGTTGTCTTTGACGCCACCCATTCGGTGCAGCAGCCGGGGGGGCAGGGAACAAGCTCCGGCGGTCAGCGGGAGTTCGTGCCGACCCTCGCCCGCGCCGCGGTCGCCGTCGGCGTTGCGGCTGTGTTCATGGAAACCCATCCTGATCCTGACAATGCGCCTTCTGACGGTCCGAATATGGTGCCTTTGCACCAGATGGAAGCGTTGCTGGCGGATCTGGCGGCATTTGACAAGTTGGCCAAAAGGTTAGCCTAAGGAGGCGCTTTTGTGCTACAAGATCTAATATATTAAATGCCAGTATGCATAATAAAAGTCTCGTTGTGACCTGAGTATGGCGTTAATTTCGTACCTAAATCCTATATGCTTATGGGGTGTAATGTGAAAAGCGACTTATTCTCTAGGCGAACGATACTAAAGTTTTCGTCTGGCGTCAGTGTGACAGCCCTGCTGGGCGCATGCTCGACCTCTCGCGCACCTGTATCACCTGCAACATCGAAGGAAAGTGTTATGTCTGGAGCCAATATCGACAAGTTTAGTCAAAAGCGCATTCTTATGATTGCGTCCAACAGCGCGGTATCGCCGGTGACAGGCTGGCCCATAGGGTTTTGGTGGGCTGAACTGACGCATCCATATTTTGCATTCACAGAGGCCGGCTATGAAGTAGACATTGTATCGCCCAAGGGCGGCGACCTTGTGGGCGACGCCTATAGCGATCCTGAAGACGAGAGTCGGTATTCGGCAGACGATCTCATTTCGCTCGGATTTAAAAAATCTCCAGATCATGCGGCGTTGCTCGTCAATACGCCGGACCTTAAGAGCGTGGATTTAAACGCATACGACGCTGTTATGATTGCGGGCGGACAAGGCCCAATGGTGACGATGATTGACGATGAGGGGTTGCACGCTTTTGTGGCGCGCGCTTATGAGGCGGGCAAGATCGTGTGTGCGATCTGCCATGGAACTTGCATTCTTCTAAAGACGAAACTGTCGAATGGCGACCTCCTTGTGAAAGGGAAAACTTGGACAGGTTTTGCGAACTCAGAAGAAGAATTCGCCGAAGCCGCAGCGGGAACGAAAATGCAGCCCTTCTGGATCGAAACCGAAGCTGCTAAAATCGAGGATACGAATTTCATCGTCTCCAAGACATTTGATCGCTTCGCCGTGCGTGACGGCAACTTGATCACCGGACAACAGCAATACTCCGGCGCCGCCGCAGCCCATTTGGTCATTGAGGCGCTCGGGCGATAGAGAAAAAGCTGCGGGGGCGGGTGTAAAATGACAAGACTTCATTTGATCCTTGGCGGCGCGCGCTCAGGCAAAAGCGCGCGCGCGCAATCCCTCGCCGAGGCGGCGCGGCCGCAGCGCGTTTTTATCGCTACGGCCGAGGCCCGTGATACAGAAATGGCGGAGCGGATCGCCCGGCACCAGGCGGATCGCGGCGCCGGCTGGGAGACGGCGGAGGCGCCGATCGGTCTGGCGGGTGCTATTTCCGCCTATGGGAGCCAGGACAAGGCGTGTCTAGTGGATTGTCTGACCCTTTGGTTGTCCAATATCATGCATGCCGATCATGATATTGAGAAGCGGACGGAGGAGTTGTGCGCCAGTCTCAAGCAGGCGCAGTGCCCCGTGTTTCTTGTTTCAAACGAGCTTGGTCTTGGCCTTGTGCCCGAAACGCCCCTTGGCCGCCGATTCAGGGATGCGCAAGGACGGCTGAATCAAGCCGTAGCGGCCGCCTGCGACAAAGTGGAGTTCGTAGTGGCGGGCCTGACATTTACGATGAAGGAGTGAGCGCGGCGGCGAGCCGCGTCTCCACATCGGCGGAGGCGGGAAGCCCGATCCGCAAGTGGCGTTCCGACCAGGGGAAACGGCGGACATAAAGGCCGGCGCGCGCGAGCTGCGCCCAAAGGGCGTGGGCGTTGTCGGTTTCGACGTACCTGAAAAGATCCGTGCCGCCTGTAATGCTAAGGCCGCCGGCTTTAAGGACCGCATCGAGACGTCGGCGCGCCTCTGACAATTGAGCGCGCATATCGTCCGCCCACGCTGTGCCCTGATAAGCGCGGCGTCCGATGGCGAGGGCCGGACCCGACACCGGCCAGACGCCGAGCCGCTCCGCCATCGCGTGTTGTACGGACTTCGGCGCGATAAGGGCGCCGAGGCGCAGGCCGGCGAGGCCGAAGAACTTTCCCATGGAGCGGAGGATGACAAGGCCGTCGCCGCCGCCCATCGGCGCCAGGCTTAAGTCCGGATTGATATCGGCGTAAGCCTCGTCCACGATCAGCCAGCCGCCCCGGGCGGCGAGGCGGCGCCGCGCCGTGTCGAGATCCTGTCTGTCGAACACGCGCCCGTCCGGGTTGTTCGGGTTGCACAGGACGACGGCGTCGGCCGTGTCGGCGTGGGCGAGGGGCGCATTCGTCTCCGTCACATCGACCCCCGCCGCGCGCCAGACCCGGGCGTGGTCGCCATAGGTGGGCGAGAGGATGACAACGCGCTTCGGCGCGATCGCGTTGGGCAGCATGCGGATGAGAAGCTCGCTGCCCGGGGCGAGCAGAAGGCTGTCCGCCGGTGTTGCGAAGGCCGCGGCCATGGCGGCGCGGCAGGCGTCCATCGCGGCGTTGTCCGGCAAATGGCGCAGGGCGGCGGCGTCGATGGCGGTGTCGGGGTAGGGCCAGGGATTGACGCCGGTGGACAGGTCCGCCCAGGGCTCCGGCGCGTCGGGAAAGGCTGCGCGCATGCGGTCGAGGGCGCCGCCATGGAGGAGGTCGTCTTTCATAGCGCAAGTCCTAACGCTGCAACGCCCAGCATCCCGGCGGCGAGGGCCATGGCGCGGACGTAGAGGCCGAGGCCGGCGGCCATGTCCTCCGCCATCGGATCAGGGGCGGCGGGGTTCAGCCAGGGCTCTTCGCTGACGCGATCGCCATAGGCGCGGGGGCCGGACAAGCGTACGCCGAGGGCGCCGGCCATGGCGGCCTCCGGCCAGCCGGCGTTGGGAGAGCGGTGGCGGCGCGCGTCCCGGGCCATGACGGCGAAGGCGCGGGGGCGGAGGCTTGCCGCGGCGAAAAGAAGCCCGGTGATCCGTGCGGGGACGAGGTTGGCGATATCGTCGAGCCGCGCGGCGAACCCGCCGAAGGCTGCGTGGCGTTCGGTTTTATGTCCGACCATGGAATCCAGCGTATTTATCGCTTTATAGGCGGCTATGCCGGGCAGGCCGAACAGGGCGCCCCAGAACAGGGGCGCGATGACGCCGTCGGAGGCGTTCTCGGCGAGGCTTTCAAGCCCCGCCCGGGCCATGCCGCCGGCGTCGAGGCGGTTCGGGTCGCGCCCGACGATGAGTGAAACCGCGCGCCGGGCGTCCTCCATGTCGGCCTTGGCGAGGGGGCGGGCGACGGCGGCGACATGGTCGTAGAGACTGCGCGAGGCGAGGAGGCTGGACGCGGCGAGCGCCTCCAACGCGAAGCCCGGCCAGGTTGGCGGCGTCGCTTGGGCGATCAGGACGGCGAGCCCTGCGGCGAGGGCGACGGCGGCCAACGTCGTCGCCATGCCGGCCAGATACCGTCCGCCATTGGACCATTGGGAGCGGTTAAACGCGCGGTCCGCCGCGGCGATCGCGGCGCCCAGCCAGACCACCGGGTGACGGATGCGCTTGTAAAGCCAGTCCGGCCAGCCGAACGCCGCTTCGACGCCCCAGGCCGCGAGCATCAGCGCCGCGGCGCTCACGGACGCCATCCGGGGGCGGCGGCGTCGGCGAACAGGGCGTCGATATCGACCGCCGCCTCAACTCCGTCGGCGAGGGCGTCAAGGGCGCGCTCCACCTCCGCGCCGTAGTCCATGGCGGTCGCCGCTTCAGCGCCGGCACTGGCGAGCCAGGCCCGGCGAAAGCCGTCGTTGGCGAAAACGCCGTGGACATAAGCGCCCTCGATGCGACCGTCAGCGCTGCGCGCGCCGTCGGGGGCGTTCCCGATCAGGACGAAGGGGCGGGTTGCGTCGGGACCGATGGTGCGGCCCGTATGGATTTCGTAGCCGTTTATGGGGTCTCCCGTCAGGGCGCAGACGGCCTTGATCGGCGCAACGCGTTTGTCCGTATACATGATGGTTTCAACGTCGAGCAGCCCGAGCCCCGCAGCCTCCCCCGGCGCGCCGTCGGCGCCGTCCGGGTCCGCGATCCGCCGGCCCAGCATCTGATAGCCGCCGCACAGGCCGAGGACGCGTCCGCCGGTTCTGGCGTGGGCGAGGATGTCATGGTCCCAGCCCTGGGCGCGCAGAAAGGCGAGGTCGCCGAGGGTCGATTTCGTGCCGAACAGAATGACGATGTCGGCGTCCCGGGGGATCGGCTTGCCCGGCGGGATCCATTGGAAATCGACGTTGGGCTCAAGCTTCAAGGGATCGGCGTCGTCGAAATTGGCGATCCTGGACAGCATCGGCGCGGCGATCTTCAGGGCGCCCCGCGTCCTTTCGGCGGGCCGGTCGAGGACGACGGCGTCTTCGGCGGGCAGGCGCGCAGCGGCGGGCAGCCACTGGATGACGCCATGGCAGGGCCAGCCTGTGCGGCCCTCGATCGCGGCGACGCCGTCGTCGAAAAGGCGCGGGTCGCCGCGAAATTTGTTTACAACGAAGCTTCGGATCATGGCCGCGTCATCGGGGGCGAGCACGGCTTTCGCGCCGACGAGGCTCGCGATGACGCCGCCCCGCTCAATATCGCCGATGAGGCAGACGGGGACGCCGGCGCGCCGGGCGAAGCCCATATTGGCGATGTCCCGGTCCCGCAGATTGATCTCCGTCGGGCTGCCTGCGCCTTCGATCAGCACAAGGTCGTATTGCGCGGCGAGGCGTTCGAAGCTCTCCATCACCGCGCCCATCAGGCGGTCGCGGCTGGCCATATAGTCAGCAGCCTCCAGCCGTTCGCGGACGCGGCCCTGGACGACGACCTGGGCGGCGCGGTCGGTTTCGGGCTTCAGCAGCACCGGGTTCATATCCGTATGCGGTTCAAGGCCGGCGGCCAGCGCCTGGAGCGCCTGGGCGCGGCCGATCTCCCCGCCGCCGGGACAGGCCGCGGCGTTGTTCGACATGTTCTGGGGTTTGAACGGCGCGACGCTGAAGCCCCGGCGTTTGGCGATGCGGCAGAGGGCGGCGGTGAGCGCGGATTTCCCAACGTCGGAGCCCGTACCCTGGAGCATCAACGCCCGGGCGGTCACAGCGCCCCGTCCATGGTCACGGCGTCGCCGTCGATCCGGGCGCGCACGCCGTAGACCGTCTCCATCCTGTCCGCCGTCAAAGTCTCCCCGGGCGGACCGTCGGCGACGATGCGTCCGTCCTTCATCCAGATGAGGCGGGAGGCGTAGCGCGCGGCAAGGCCGATGTCGTGGAGGACGACGAGGGCGCCGCCGCCCTTGTCCACATAGGCGCGGATCAGGTCCATAATCCGGAACTGATGGCGGGGGTCGAGGGCGGCGGTGGGTTCGTCGGCGATGAGGAGCGGCGCTTCGGCCGCGAACGCCCGGGCGCAGTGGACCCGGGCGATCTCTCCGCCGGACAAGGTGTCGGTGCGGCGATGGGCGAGGGGGGCGAGGCCGCAGGCGTGAAGGGCCCGGTCCACCGCCGCGGCGTCCTTCCCCGTCAGCCGGCCGAGGGCGGCGCCGTGGCTGAACCGGCCGAGGGCGACGACGTCGCGCACGGCGTTCGGCCAGGCGAGGGGGCGGATCTGGGGCAGGTAGGCGATGCTGCGCGCCCGCGCGACAGGGCTTAAATCGTCCGTGTCGGCGCCATTGAGCCTCACATGCCCGGCGCTGCGGGGCTGAAGGCCGAGGCTGGCGCGGATGAGGCTGGTTTTGCCGGCGCCGTTCGGCCCCAGAAGGGCGACAAGGTCGCCGGGGGCGAGGCGGAAGCTGGCGTCGTCCACAAGACCGGTGAGGCCTGCTTTAACGGAGAGGTTTGTCGCGACAAGCTCAGTCATGGGCGCCGCGCCTTTGTATTGCGATCCACACGAAGGCCGGCGCGCCGATGAGCGCCGCCACGACGCCCAGCTTCAACTCGCTGTCCGTGGGCAGCACCCGCACGCCGATGTCGGCGATGACAAGAAACAGGCCCGCCAAAAGCGCCGAGGGGATGAGGGAGCGGGCCGGGTCGTAGCCCACAAGCGGCCGGATGAGGTGGGGCGCGACGATGCCCACAAAACCGATGGCGCCGGCGAGCGCCACCGATGCGCCGGTGGCGAGGCCCGCGCCCAGCACCGTGAAGATCCGTTGACGGCGGAGATTGAGGCCGACGCCGCTGGCGGCCTCCTCCCCCAGGGTGAGCGCGGAAAGCCCGCGGCGCGTCGCCAGAAGGATCGCGCCGCCGGCGACCATAAACGGCAGCGTCAGGACGATCTCATCAAAGCTGCGATTGGTGACGGAGCCGAGCATCCAGTTGACCATGTCCGACAGGGAGAACGGGTTCGGCGCGAGGTTCATCAAAAGGCTCATCGCCGCGCCGGCGAAGCTCGACAGGCCGACGCCGATGAGGATCAGCGTGACGACGGAGCGGGTGACGATGGCGGCGAAGGCGAGGAGCGCCGTCGCGCCAAGCGCGCCGAGAATGGCCGCGATGGGCAGCAGCCACGGGCTCATCGCCGCGAAGCCGTAATAGAGCGAAAACGTGGCCGCAAGAGAGGCCGAGGCCGAAACGCCGAGGACGCCGGGCTCCGCGAGAGGGTTGCGCAGCAGCCCTTGCAGCGCCGCGCCGCTGAGGCCGAGGGCCGCGCCCACCAAAAACGCCGCGAGCGCCCGGGGCAGACGGATCGACCAGACGACCAGGTGGTCCCCGATTTCCCCGCCGCCGAAAAAGGCCGCGAGGACGCGGCCGGCGGGCAAGGGCGTCGAGCCGATCAAACAGGCGGCGAAAACCGCGATCAGGCTCGCCGCCGCAAGGCCGGGCGTCAGCCATCGCTGTACGTTCACTGCTTTGTCCCTTCGGTGAGAGCCTCCAGGGCGTCGAGAATGAACCAGCCGCCGCACGCGGTCCAGGCGCCCTCAAGCGGGACCACGTCTTTGTTCGCCAGCTGACGGCGCGCGACCGGGTGGCGCGACGCGCTCCAGGCGTTTGGATGGTTCGTCAGGGTTTCGAAGAACGCCGCCGCCACGAGGTCCGGTTGGGTGTAGGCCAGACGCTCCAGCGGCAAGGGACGCCAGCCGGGCTGGTCTTGAAAGTTTTGAAGGCCGGCGGTGCGGAGCATGTCATGGACGAGGGAGCCCGGTCCTGTGGTGACGCCGGCGGGGGTCATATAGAGCGCGGTGCGGTCTTCGGCCTGCGCGTTGATGGCGGCGAGCCGGGCGCGGAAGTCTTCGACAAGCGCCGCGCCCCGCTCCGGTTGGCCGAGGCCTTCGGCGACATGCTTTATGATGGTCGGTATCGCGTTCACATCCTCCCCGTCGACGGTGGCGGCCCACCCGACCTGCAGAACGGGCGCGCCGGCGCGCTCAAAAAAGGCCGTGGCGTTGGGCCCGCCGCCATAGGCGCGCACGATGAGGTCCGGTTGTAAGATCAGAACATCTTCGGCGATGGGGCGCACCGTCGGCAAGTCCGAGGCGGCCGCGCGCATATAGGAGAAATCCTCGGTCGCGTCGGGAGACACGGCGAGGATCTGATCGCGATCGGCAAGCTTTAGAACATATTGATCGGCGCAGTAGTCGAGGCTGACGATCCGCATGGGGCGGTCTGCGGCGGCATGGGGCGGCGGCGGATCACCGCCGCACGCCGCGAGCCAAAGGCCTGTGAAAAGGACCGCCAGCCTCGCCATAGGCGCTAGTACCGCAGCCGGACGCCGAGGTAGCCCGACAGGTCCGGCGTGCCGTAACCGAGGATTTGCTGGTAGTCCTCATCGAACAGGTTTTCGACCCGGCCGAACAGCTCGATACGTTCGTTCACATCGTAACTGCCGGTGAGATCAACGCGCGTCCATGAGTCCAGCGTAGTGTCAGGAATGTCATCGAAGTCTGCGTCATCTTGCTCCTCACCGTTGTAGCGAACAAGTAACGACCCGGAGAACGGCCCATCCGGATCGAATGAAACCGTAATGTCGGCGGAGTGCTCCGGCACGCGTACAACGGCGTTGCCGACGCCATCTTGCGCATCGATATAGGTGTAGCTGGTCGAAATGCTGAGCCAATCGGTCAGTTGATAAGCCCCATATATCTCTACGCCCTGGGACTCAACTTCTGCAATGTTCCGGTAGTCGCCGGAGGCGAAAGAGAAATCGATCTGGTTTTCTGTATCTTGATCGAAATAAGTAATACCGGCTTCCGCTCGGCCATCTGCGGACCGCATATCAAAACCGACATCGAACCCTTCGGACGTTTCTGGTTGAAGGTCCCGGTTGGGCTCGGTCGCACCGCAGCAGAAGAATGTCGTCTGGAACAGGGTCGGCGCTTTAAAACCCTGGCCCCAACTCGCTCTGAGGGTGAGAGTGTCTGTCGGGTTATAGGCTGCTGCGACCCGCCCCGTGGTTTCTGTCCCAAACTCCTCGTGATCGTCGACGCGTACGCCGCCGGTCAGAGTGATTTCGTCCAGGGGCTTGAACTCGTAGAGAGCGAAATAACCGTTGATATAGTTATCGTCGTCATCAACGCTTGTTTCTTCACGCTCTGCGCCGAATGCAAGCGTGTTCGCCCCGTTGATGGTCAACGTGCCCTGGTACCGATAAATGATACGGTCGCCTTCGGCGTCAAAACTGGGTGCGCCATCTGTAAAGTTTTCCCGAGTGATCTCGGAATATCCGAGCAACGCCAGATTATCGAGGCGGCCGTCTAATAAGGAGCCTGTCAATTTGATATTGGCCGATAATTCTTCTGTTTCGCTCACACGGTCGCCGTCGCCGCCCGGGCCACCGGAATTATCGAACTCAGATTCAGCATCAGTCCATAAAATGTCGGCTGACAGACGCACATCTTCGCCTAAGTTGAGCCCGCCATTCGCCGAGAGCGTGAGCGCCTCATATGCATCCTCCTCGGTGTTGCCGTCATCTTCATCGGCTTTTGAGATCCCGTCCGATGACGTACCAACCACGGCGAGGCGGATGTCGCCAGTTTCATTGCCATTTTCCAGCGATGCGCCGCCTCGGAACGTGTTGAACGAGCCATATTCGCCAAAGATGGAACCACCGAGGCCTTTTTGCGGACGTTTGGTGGTAATAGAGACGACGCCGCCAATCGCGTCGGTGCCCCAGAGGGTTGATTGCGGTCCCTTCAAGATTTCGATGCGCTCGATATTTTCCGTATCGAGACGAGCAAAGTTGAAGCCGCCGCCTGTTGAGCTGACATCATTCACCGCGACGCCGTCGATCAGCACCAGCGTTTGTTCAGTAGCCGCGCCGCGGATCCGGACGCTGGCCTGGCCGCCGAAGGCGCCGTTGGAGTTGATCGTCACGCCCGGTGCGGCGGCGAGGGCGTCAAGCGCGAAATCAAAACCAAGCCTGTCAATGTCCTCGGCCGTTATGATGGAAACGCTTGAACCGATTTCCGTCGCCGTCTGGTTGAGGCGCGAACCTTTCACCACGATCGTGTCGGCGGCGAGCGCCGCTGCAGGAGCAATCAGTGAAAGTGAAACAGCGCTGAGAAGCGCGGTCTTATATAACATGGGTTTCCCCTCCTGCGCCCCGCCGTCCGTCACAAAAGGCGCGCTTTAAGAACGACAAACTGACCCTGCGGGACATGTCCCGTGCGGACGGCCAGGTCTATTTCAGGTGTCGTTTCAAAGGAGAGGCGCCCATGGCCTTCCCGCCCGCTGAGAACTTTTCCCGGCCTCAGGGCGAACGACGCGATGGCAGGTCTCCTGGCTCGCCGATCGTCGCTTGAGGCCGCCTTCCCAGAGTTTTGCTTTTAAAAAGCGCTCCAGTGGCTTGATGGGCCTTCAGCTCCCGGCTGACAGTTGCGGGCACAGCCCCGGATTTTAACCGGGTTCCCTCTTAGCTTCCTGTTACGGAAGCACCATCTAAGCGCCGTTATGTTGCATTCGCCTGATCGTGTCAATTTCAGCGAATAAATACCTGGAAAAGGCCGCCGGGGTGCGGGTTGCGCTCTGAAACAGCGGTAAGCCGATCTTTATACAATAGGCATGCGGATTTCACGCATGTGGCGTATTTCTTTAGAAATCAATCCCGCGCTGGGCCTTTATGCCGGCCTGGAAGGGGTGTTTCACTTCGCGCATCTCGCTCACAAGATCCGCATACGCGCAAATCTCCGGCTTGGCGTCGCGGCCTGTAAGGATGACGTGGGTGCGCTTCGATCGCGCCTTTAGCCCGTCGAGCACAGCCTCGACGGTAAGATAGTCGTAGCGCAGGGCGATATTGATCTCGTCCATGACGATAAGGTCGTATTCGCCGCTTTCCATCATTTTGCGCGCCTCGGCGAAGGCGGCCTCGGCGGCGGCGATGTCGCGGGCGCGGTCCTGGGTGTCCCAGGTGAAGCCTTCGCCCATCGTATGCCAATCAAGCTGGTCCGGAAACTTTGCGAAGAACTGACGCTCCCCCGTGATCCAGCTTCCCTTGATGAATTGCACGACGCCGACCTTTTGACCCCAGCCGAGGGCGCGGGCGATGACGCCGAAAGCGGAGCTCGACTTGCCCTTGCCGTCGCCGGTATGGACGAGGACGAGCCCGCGGTCGGGGTCCTTGGCCTCCGAGGCTTTTCTCTTTTGCTCCGCCTGGAGCTTTTGCATTTCGGCTTTATGGGCGTCGGCGTCTGTCATGGCGCGTCTCCTGATGAGTGTGTCGACAGGGCGATAACGCCGCCGAACGGGACGTTGGTCTTGAAATCGTCCGCAGCGTCGCCTTTGGCGAAAACGCATTTGATAACGCCGGAATGGGTGACGATCAATGTTCGTCCCCCTTGCGCCTTGACGTCGGCGACGGCCGCAAGGCTCCGGGCGCGCAGGGCGGCGACGCTTTCCCCGCCATGGGGGCGGGCGTTCAGAAAATCATTCACCCACGCGTCAAGTTCGGCCTGCGGAATGTCCGACCACGGCCGGCGCTCCCAGGCGCCGAAATCCATTTCTATCAAACGCTGGTCGAATGCGAGAGGGCGTCCGGTTAGGCCGGAGAGGTGTTCGGCGAGGCGGCGGCACCGGCGGAGCGGGCTTGAGACGATGCGATCCGCATCCGGCATGGCGGCGGCGACGGCGTCGAACTCTTCGGGAAAACTTGCGGCGAGGTCGAGGTCGCTGCGTCCATAGCAGACGTCCGGCGCGATCGCCGGCGTTGTATGGCGCACGAACGTTACAGCCATGCGGCGAGCCCCAGATAAAATCCGATTTCGCTTGTCTGTTGTACGGCGCCCAGCGTATCGCCAGTGTAGCCGCCGAGCTTTCGCTCAAAAAACGCCCGCATGGCGATATGGCCTGCAATAAGCCCGATGATGGCGTAGACGAGCGCGATCGGCGGCGCGGTGTAGAGCCATGCGGCGAGGATGGCCGCGCCGGTGAGGCCTGCAACGGCGAGCCCTGCCGGCGCAACGCCGCCGGCCACAGGCTTGCCCGTCCCCTCATCGCGCACGTAGCGCCCCGTGGCGATCGCCAAAACGCTCGACAGCCGGGAGAGGCCATGGCCGGCGATCAAAGCCGGGATGACGAGGGCCGCGGGCAGCGTCATCAGCGCGCCTGCCTTCAGCGCCAGCGCCGTCGCCAGCGCCGCCGCGCCATAGGTCCCGAGGCGGGAATCCTTCATGATGCGGAGCGCCGCCTCCCGTGTCTGGCCGCCGCCGACGCCGTCAAACGTATCGGCGAGACCGTCCTCATGGAACGCGCCTGTTAGAAGCAGGCCTGCGGCTATTGCGATCAGGACCGCGAGCTCGTGCGGCAAGAGGAGGCTTGCGGCCCAGAACGTGGTGGCGGACAGGGCGCCCACAAGGGCGCCGACAAGGGGGTAGTACCGCACCGACGCGGCCATGCGTTCCGCCGTATAAAGATCGCCTACGGGAACCGGCAGCCGCGTCAGGAACTGCAGCGCCAGGACGAAAATTGCGGCTTCGTTCTTCATGGGGCGTCTGATTGCGCAGGGCCGCTGACGCCGGCGCTCTCAAAACTCGCCATATCGCGCAGCATGGCGGCGGCGGCTTTAACGAGGGGCCAGGCGAGCAAGGCTCCCGTGCCTTCGCCAAGCCGCATGTTGAGATCGAGCAAAGGTTCGGCGGCGAGCGCCTCCAAAATTCGTGTGTGACCCGCCTCCGCAGAGCGATGGCCGTAGACAAATGATGTTTCGCACCCGGGCGACATGTCTTTCGCGCAGAGGGCCGCGGCGCCGGCGATAAAGCCGTCGACGATGACGATGCGCCCGGCCGCCGCTGCGCCGACCATGGCGCCGGCCATCATGGCGATTTCGAAGCCGCCATATTCCGCAAGCGCCTCTTCCGCAGACAGCGTCTCCGCGGTCCGTGCTGCGGCGGTCGTCAGCAAGGCGGTTTTGCGTGCAAGTCCAGCATCGTCGAGGCCCGCGCCGCGGCCGACGAGATCTGCAACCGGCGCGCCGAGAAGCTTGGCGGCGATGAGGCTCGCCGAGGAGGTGTTGCCGATGCCCATTTCGCCGAAGCAGGCGACATCGGTCTTTATGTTTGCGCCGAGGGTTTTTCCCGCCTGAACGGCGGCGTCGCGCTGGGCCTGCCTCATCGCCGGGCCTTCGATGGCGTTCTGAGTCCCGGGGGTGATGCGGCGGTCGATAAGGTCCGGATGGTCGATGGGGGCGCCGGCGACGCCGGCGTCGACGACCTTAAGCTGCGCGCCGACGGATCTGGCGAAAACGTTCGCCGCCGCGCCGCCTGCAAGAAAGTTAAGCACCATCTGGCGGGTGACGTCCTGGGGATAGGGCGACGCGCCGGCCGCCGCCAGCCCGTGATCGCCGGCGAAAATCGTCAGCGTGCAGGTCTCGGCCCGCGGCGAGAGCGTACTTTGAGCGCGCGCGATTTGTGCGGCGAGCGCCTCAAGGCGTCCAAGGGCGCCGACGGGTTTGGTCTTGCCGTCGATGGCGCGTTGCAGCGCCGCGTCGAATGTTTCTTGATCTTCAGACATACCCGGCTGTTAGCGGATAAAGATAAGCTTATGCAAGCGCGCTATCGCAGTTCTTTCAAAAACGCCGCGAACTCCGCGCCGATATCCTCACGCTTCAGCCCCAGCTCCACATTCGCTTTCAGCCAGCCAAGCTTTGAGCCGCAATCATGGATCGCGCCCTGGCAGAGGACGCCGTGAAAATCCTGATCGGCGAGGAGTTTGTCCATCGCGTCCGTCAGCTGAATTTCACCGCCCGCGCCGGCGCCCTGTTTGGCGAGCAAGGGGAAAATTTCAGGCTGCAGAATATAACGGCCGATGACCCGGAGCCGGGAGGGCGCGTCGGCGGGGTCGGGCTTTTCCACCATGCCGGTCATGGGCACGACGCCGTCCTTGGCGTCAGCTTTTGGTTTAATGACGCCGTATTTTTTCGTCTCCTCCAAAGGCACTTCCTCAACGGCGATAAGATTGCCGCCGGTTTTTTCGTAGGCGGTGATCATCTGCTTCAAATAGCCGGGCTTGCCGCCGACGATTTCGTCGGGCAGCAGAACGGCGAAGGGCTCCTCGCCGACGATCTCCCGGGCGCACCACACTGCATGGCCAAGGCCAAGGGGTCGCTGTTGGCGGGTGTAGCTCACCTCGCCGGCCCGGGGCATGCGGGCTTTAAGGTCGTCCAGAAACGCCGTTTTGCCCTTGGCCGACAGCGTCTCCTCCAGCTCATAGGCATGGTCGAAATAGTCTTCGATGGCGCCTTTGCCGCGGCCGGTGACGAAGATGAAATGTTCCACGCCGGCTTCGCGCGCCTCCTCAAGATTGTAATCGATGAGAGGGCGGTCGACGACGGTGAGCATTTCTTTTGGAATGCTTTTTGTCGCCGGCAACACGCGGGTGCCGAGGCCGGCGACGGGAACGACCACTTTGCGGATCGGCTTCATAAGGGAAACTCCTGTACGGGGCGTGCGTTCGATGTGATGGATAGGCTGCGGAGGCTGCAGAGTAAACGGATTAATTTACGTCCGGTACGGGGCGGATCGGGCTTTCGCGCACGTCAATCACTGGGGCGAGGGGCGGTGCGAGGTTTTCGTTGGCGATCGCCTGTTTCAGGGCCGCGACCCGGGTTTTGGCGTTTTCCTGGAGGTCCACATAGAACAGGTTGAAGTTTTGGGCCCGCCATTTCGCGCCGAACAGGGCCTTGCGCCGCAGATAAGACTCTTTTGGACGGTCCACGACCAGGACGCCGTCGACGCACCTTGCGCCCACAGCCTCGCGCACGGCGATGGGGGCGTCGTCCAGGGCGAGGCCTGTCGCCGGCGCCGCGCCCAGATGCAAGGACGACGGAGCGTAGGCGCCGGACGTCTCCCAGCTTAAGGGGTTGACGCAGGCTAAAGGCTTGCCCCTTGTGGTCCACAAGCGGCCGAAAATATTCCAGACGAGGGATCTGTTTTTGGCCCTCCAGATCTCTTTTTCAAACCGCGCCTCATAGGCGACCCATGTGACGGCGCAGCGGACGGCGTCCGCCGACGCGCAAGGGCGCACGTCGCGCAGGGACACCGTAAACATGTCCTGAGGCATCGCCTGGTCGATGACATAGGCGGCGGCGAGTTTGCGGCGCAAAGGCGTCTTTTCAAAATATTCCTGCATCAGCCGGATGACGTGGAGGCCGCCCTGTTCGTAGCCGACAAGAATGATGGGGGCGTTGGTCTCCCGGCGCGCCAAAAACACCTCAAAAGCTCGTTTTACATCCCCATAGGCTGTTTGTCGGGCCTCTTTGCCATCGTCCTTGTGGGTGAACGCGGCGAACAGCGTCGCCTG
>JBCDBL010000077.1:0-20299 GCA_039183635.1 Pseudomonadota bacterium | reverse complement strand
TTACTCCACAATCTTCGACACGACGCCGGCGCCGACGGTGCGGCCGCCTTCGCGGATGGCGAAGCGGAGTTTTTCTTCCATGGCGATCGGAACGATGAGCTCGACGTTCATGTTCACATTGTCGCCCGGCATCACCATTTCCGTGCCTTCCGGCAACGTCACAACACCCGTCACGTCCGTCGTGCGGAAATAAAACTGCGGACGGTAGTTCGTGAAGAACGGCGTATGACGACCGCCCTCTTCCTTGGTGAGGATGTAAGCTTCCGCCACAAACTTCGTGTGCGGCGTCACAGAGCCCGGCTTACACAGAACCTGGCCGCGCTCAACGCCTTCCCGGTCAATACCGCGCAACAGAACGCCCACATTATCGCCCGCCTGGCCCTGGTCCAGAAGCTTGCGGAACATCTCAACGCCCGTACACGTCGTTGTCGTCGTCTCTTTGATGCCCACAATCTCAATCTCGTCGCCGACATTCACAATGCCGCGCTCCACCCGGCCGGTCACAACCGTACCGCGCCCGGAAATCGAGAACACGTCTTCAATCGGCATCAGGAACGGCTGATCCACTGGGCGTTCCGGCGTCGGAATGTATTTGTCCACTTCCGCCATCAGCTCCATGATCTTTTCTTTGCCGATCGCCTCGTCCCGGCCTTCAACCGCCGCCAACGCAGAGCCCGCAACAATCGGAATATCATCGCCAGGGAAATCGTAAGAGGACAGAAGTTCGCGAACCTCCATCTCAACGAGCTCCAAAAGCTCCTCATCGTCCACCTGGTCGACCTTGTTCAGGAACACGACCAACGCCGGAACGCCAACCTGACGGGCGAGCAAAATGTGCTCCCGCGTTTGCGGCATCGGGCCGTCCGCGGCGTTCACAACCAAAATCGCGCCGTCCATCTGCGCCGCGCCCGTGATCATGTTCTTCACATAGTCCGCGTGACCCGGGCAGTCCACGTGCGCGTAGTGACGGTTCTCCGTCTCATACTCAACGTGCGCCGTCGAAATCGTGATGCCCCGCGCCTTCTCCTCAGGCGCTGAGTCGATCTCATCGTACCCCTTCGCCTCGCCGCCGCCGGCCTCCGCCATAACCATCGTGATCGCCGCCGTCAGCGTCGTCTTCCCATGGTCAACGTGACCAATCGTGCCAATGTTTACGTGCGGCTTATTACGCTCAAACTTTTCCTTCGCCATCTTACAAGTCTCCGTATGCGAATGACGTCTTAAAAGACCTTATCAACCAGCAAGCTTTGCTTTGACTTCATCAGCCACAGCCTGCGGAACTTTCTCATAGTGATCGAACTGCATCGTGTAGTTCGCGCGACCTTGCGTGGAAGACCGCAGCGCGTTCACGTACCCGAACATGTTGGCCAGCGGCACCATGGCGTTCACCACAGTGGCGTTGCCGCGCATCTCCTGGCCCTGAATAGAACCGCGGCGGGAGTTCAGGTCGCCGATGACCGTACCGGTATATTCATCAGGCGTTACAACTTCGACTTTCATCACCGGCTCAAGCAAAGCAAGACCCAACTCGCCCTTATGCTCCCGCAAGGCGCCGCGACCGGCGATTTCGAACGCCATCACGGACGAGTCCACATCGTGGTAGCCGCCGTCATAGAGCGTCACCTTGAAATCGATGAGCGGGAAGCCGACCATCAGACCCGCATCGCGAATGGAGTCGATGCCCTTCTCAACGCCGGGGATGTATTCCTTAGGAACAGAACCGCCGACAATCTTGCTCTCGAACTCATAACCCAAACCAGGCTCATTCGGCTCAACAACGAGCTTGATGCGCGCGAACTGACCGGAACCGCCGGACTGTTTCTTATGCGTATAATCAATGTCGGCTGTCTTCGTGATCGTCTCGCGGTACGCCACCTGCGGCGCGCCGATATTCGCTTCAACTTTAAATTCGCGCTTCATGCGGTCGACAAGGATGTCGAGGTGAAGCTCGCCCATGCCCTTAATGATCGTCTGACCGGACTCTTCATCCGAGGTCACCCGGAACGACGGGTCCTCAGCCGCAAGACGTTGCAGGGCGATGCCCATTTTTTCCTGGTCGGCTTTTGTTTTCGGCTCAACCGCCAACTCGATAACAGGATCCGGGAACTCCATCCGCTCCAGGATCACCGGCTTCAAGGCGTCGCACAGCGTATCGCCCGTTGTCGTGTCCTTCAGGCCGGCGATCGCGACAATATCGCCCGCATAAGCCGTTTTAATGTCCTCGCGGTCATCGGAGTGCATCATGTACATCCGGCCGACACGCTCTTTCTTGCCCTTTACCGTGTTCTGAACGGAAGAACCTTGCTCCATAACGCCAGAATAGAGGCGACAGAACGTCAAAGAGCCCACGAACGGATCGTTCATGATCTTGAAGGCAAGCATGGACAAGGGCTCATCGTCGGATGACGCCCGCTCCATCTCTTCTTCGCTGTCCGGGTGAACACCCTTAATCGCCGGGACCTCGACTGGAGAAGGAAGGTAATCCACAACGGCGTCGAGCATGGGCTGAACGCCTTTGTTTTTAAAGGCTGAACCGCAGAGCACAGGGTGGAAGTCCACGTTACATGTACCCTTACGGATGAGCCTTTGAAGCGTTGCTTTGTCAGGCTCATTGCCCTCCAAATAGGCTTCCATGGCATCCTCATCCAGCTCCACAGCTGTCTCGATGAGCTTCTCACGATACTCCTGAGCGCGATCGACAAGATCAGCCGGGATTTCAGCTTCGTGGAATTTCGCGCCGAGAGATTCCTCTTCCCAGATGATCGCCTTCATGTCGATGAGATCGACAACGCCGGTAAAATCACTTTCAGCGCCGATCGGCAATTGGAGGATAATGGTTTTGGCCGCAAGGCGGTCGTGGATCGTGTCCACGGAATTGTAGAAGTCAGCGCCGAGCTTATCCATCTTGTTGATGAAAAACATGCGGGGCACGTTGTACTTGTCGCCCTGACGCCAGACCGTTTCCGTTTGCGGCTCAACACCGGCGTTGGCGTCGAGGAGCGCAACAGCGCCGTCAAGCACGCGCAAAGACCTCTCAACCTCAATCGTGAAGTCCACGTGGCCAGGGGTGTCGATGATGTTGAGGCGTTTGTCGTTCCAGAAACAAGTCGTGGCGGCGGACGTGATCGTAATCCCACGCTCCTGCTCTTGCTCCATCCAGTCCATTGTCGCGGCGCCGTCATGGACTTCGCCGATTTTGTGGGACTTGCCCGTGTAATAGAGGATGCGCTCCGTCGTCGTCGTTTTCCCGGCGTCGATATGCGCCATGATCCCGAAGTTGCGGTAGTCCTCAATTTTGTGCGTGCGCGACATTAGAAATACTTACCCTGTAATTTAGCCCTGAATGGCTCTCACATATGAAACCGTACAAGGATTGGAACCATCCTGAATACGGACAGTAATTTCTTTATCAGCCATCAATGCCGAAAGAAGAGCAGAATACATACGATCTACCGCACCAATATTTGCGTTTGGCAAATGGATTGAACCATTTTGAGCCATTGTACAATTTAGATTAGAACGATCTGCAGCAGTGTTATCCATCAACACATGCACATTATCATTATTGAATACTAAGATATTTTCTACCTTATCAGTACACGCTTTTGCGTCGCACCCCGCATAAGCAGGCACTGCAAACAAAAACAAAGACAATGTAAAAGCATAAAAAACTTTCAGGAAATCCATGAGCTCCTCCCTACCAACGATAATGCGAGAAGGCGCGGTTCGCCTCCGCCATTCTGTGCGTGTCTTCGCGTTTTTTGACGGCCGCGCCACGGTTCTGCGCTGCGTCAAGCAACTCACCGGACAGACGGTCGACCATCGTCGTTTCATTGCGCGCCCGCGCAGCGGAGATGATCCAGCGCAGCGCCAGGGCGAGCTTGCGGTCCGGGCGCACCTCCACCGGAACCTGGTAGGTCGCGCCGCCGACGCGCCGGGAGCGCACCTCGATAGCGGGCGTGACATTTTCAATGGCTTCATTGAACAGCTGAATTGGATCGCGCTTGGCCTTGTCTTCGATTTTGTCGAAGGCGCCGTAGACGATCCGCTCCGCCACGGATTTCTTACCGTCGAGCATGATGTAATTCATGAACTTGGAGACCGTCTTGTCTCCAAACTTCGGATCCGGATTGATTTTGCGCTTTTCAGCGCTGTGGCGACGGGACATCTCAAATAATCCTTATTTCGGACGCTTGGCGCCGTATTTGGAGCGACGCTGCTTGCGGTCTTTCACGCCCTGCGTATCGAGAACGCCGCGCACGATGTGGTAACGCACGCCCGGCAAGTCCTTCACGCGGCCGCCGCGAATGAGCACCACGGAGTGCTCCTGCAAATTGTGGCCTTCTCCAGGGATGTAGCCGATAACTTCATAGCTGTTCGATAAACGAATCTTCGCAACCTTCCGAAGCGCCGAGTTCGGCTTTTTCGGGGTCGTTGTGTAAACGCGGGTGCATACGCCGCGTTTTTGCGGACACGCCTCCATCGCCGGGACCTTATTGATCTTCCGGCGCGGCTGGCGCGGCTTGCGAATTAGCTGTTGTATCGTTGGCATCTGTTCGTCAATCGCCCTTTGCAGCACAAAAATCTCATAACGTTGACGGAAAGGCTCGCCTCTCTTCCGACACAATGCTCGCGCAACGCCCTGCAGAAACGCAAAAAGAACAGAACCGCTGGTTTTTACGCCGCCTTAGCGGCGAAAAACGGGCAGCGGGGCTGCTTTGCAGGAACTCCGCAGAACTAACACAGCGCCTCGGCGCAACGTTTTATGTCGAAAAGACAGGAAGCGTATAGGCGTGCGAGACGCCTACGGCCAATCCATCTCGTGGGCGCGGAAACTATTGATTCCCGAGCGCCGCGTCAACCGTCATAAGGCGAAAAAAGAGGGATTTTTTAATACGGCGGGCCTGAGCAGCCGCCGCTGCGCAAAAGGCCTTCAGCTAAGCCGCTTTATCGTAAACGGACAGGCCGTGGCGAACGTCGTCCGGCGTCGCCAAAGTGAAGCCTGCGCCCTCGATCATCGCGGCGGCCCGCTCGACCAGGGCGACATTGGAACGCTCGCAGCCGAAGGGGGCGTCTTCAAGGCCCACGCGAATATGGGCGCCCATGGCGAGCGCGACAGGGGAAATACGTTGCAGATCGACATCGAGCCCTGCGATCATCCAGGGGGCGTCCGGCGCCACATCGGCAATCAAGCGCCCATAGAGGTCGAGCGCGTACGGCTCCGGGGGCAACCCGAATGTGAAATTGCGCGAAAACATCACCCGGTAGACAGGCGTCGGCAAGCCCTCCACACCCTTGCCAAGGATCGCCCCGGCGCGCGCAAAGCCAGGTTCATAAATCGCATAGCTCGGCCGCCACTTGTCTCGCGCCGCCAGGTCGAGCAGAGCGCGTATCAAGCCATCGGAATTAGCGTACAAAAGGCCGTTGTCACCCTCTTCGATATGAAAATTATGGGTGATGTTGACGCTGCCGGGGTCAAGCACGCCCCATTCCATAAGGCCGCGTCGGCCAAGGGCGTCAATGGGGGCGATGCGCTCTTCAAATTCTCCTCGAAACGCAAGCGTCGGGTAAACGATAGCGTCTGTTTGAGAACGCACGGCCTCTATGACCCTTGCGTAAATCTCCACATCCTCTTTGGGCTCTTGGGTCTCGGGGTCATAGGCATGGAAATGGATGATCGAAGCGCCGGCCCGCGCGCACGCAAGGGCGTCTTGAATAATTTCTTCGGGCATGACAGGCACGCGCGGCTGGCGTCGTCGCCCTGCAGCGCCGTTGATCGCCGCTTCCAACCAAACCTTACGCTTCGCCTGCACCCGCGCCACTCCTCAAAAAACGCCGACCTGAAAACAATCTTACGGCAAGCTTTAGACATAACGCCGCGGTGCTTTGGAATTCGTTAAGAAAGACGCCGAAAGAGGACCTGAATACAGAAAAGCCGCTCCGGCGGGAGCGGCTTTTCATCGAATATAAAACTTCCGGATAAGGCTCTATTCTGCAGCAGGCGCATCCTCAACGCCGCCATCGGGCCCATCCTCCAAAGGCGGCGCCTCTGCAGCGACCTCAGGGGAAGCTTCTATCATAGGCGCATCGGCGGTTACTTCGCGCTCCCGCCGCTCGGCGATGAGGGCGTTGTCTCGTTCCTCGGCGATCTGGCGCATGACGGACAACTGTCCGCCTGTGCCGGCGGGGATGAGACGGCCGACGATGACGTTCTCTTTCAAGCCCTCAAGCATGTCCATTTTGCCGGCCACAGACGCCTCGGTCAGCACCCGCGTCGTTTCCTGGAAGGACGCGGCGGAGATGAATGAACGTGTCTGCAGCGACGCTTTGGTGATGCCGAGCAGGACCGGCGCCCCGGTTGCGGGGGTTTTGCCTTCCTCTTCAGCCTTCTCATTGGCCTCGTCGAAATCGATCTTGTCCACCTGCTCGTCTTTTAAGAAGCCGGTTTCACCAGGATTGATGATTTCAACCTTCTGGAGCATTTGCCGAACGATCACCTCAATGTGCTTGTCATTGATCGGCACGCCCTGAAGACGATAGACCTCCTGAATCTCGTTTATAAGGTAATCCGCAAGCGCCTCAATACCGAGGATTGACAGAATGTCGTGGGGCGCAGGATTGCCATCGAGCAGGTATTCGCCTTTGGCGATGAAATCCCCCTCCTGTACGGCGATATGCTTGCCCTTCGGCACAAGATACTCCACCGTCTCCAGATTTTCATCAGACGGCTCAATCGAGATCCGGCGCTTGTTCTTGTAGTCGCGGCCGAACCGCACCGTACCGGATATCTCGGCGATGACGGCATGATCCTTCGGCCGACGGGCTTCGAAAAGCTCCGCCACCCGCGGCAGACCGCCGGTGATGTCCCGCGTCTTCGCGCTTTCCGTCGGAATACGGGACAAAGCGTCGCCGGTCTTCACTTCTTCGCCGTCCTCCACGGACAGGATCGCCTCCACAGGCAAGAGATACCGGGCCTCAGCGCCGTTTTCGAGCTTCAGCACCTCGCCAGCGTCGTCGACGATGGCGATGGCGGGCTTCAGGTCGGCCCCGCGCGGGCTCGTCCGCCAGTCCATCACGACCTTCTGGCTGATGCCGGTCGCTTCGTCCGCCACCAGTTTGATGGAAACGCCCTCGGCAAGATCTTCATAGCGGACCTTGCCCGCGACCTCAGTGAGGATCGGTTGAGTATAAGGGTCCCAGTCGGCGAGGCGCTGACCACGCTCCACCGTTTGCCCTTCGTCGATACGCAGGCGGGAGCCGTACACAACTTTAAACGAGGCGAGCTCCTTGCCGTCATCGCCCATGATCTTGATGACGGTGTTCCGCCCCATGACGATCAGATCGCCGTCAGAGTCTTTCACCACGTTGCGGTTTTCAAGCTCCACCTTGCCGGAGTGGCTGGCCTCGGTGAAAGAAGTGTCGGCGACCTGCGCCGTGCCGCCGACGTGGAACGTCCGCATGGTAAGCTGGGTGCCGGGCTCGCCAATCGACTGGGCCGCGATGACGCCCACCGCCTCGCCGATATTGACGTGGGTGCCGCGGGCGAGGTCGCGTCCGTAGCATTTGGCGCAAACGCCGTTTTTGCTCTCACAGGTCAGAACAGACCGCACGCGCACTTTCTGTACGCCGGAGACTTCGATCTCCTCCGCAACGTCTTCATCGACCTCTACATCACGGGCGGCGATAACCTCCCCAGAGTCAGGATGAACGACGTCCTCCAGGATCGTACGCCCAAGCAAACGCTGGCCGAGGGGCACGACAACCTCGCCGCTGTCGATCACAGCAGACAATGTAATCCCTTCCAGCGTGCCGCAATCCTCCTCGCGGATGATGCAGTCCTGGGCGACATCGACAAGACGGCGCGTGAGGTAGCCAGAGTTCGCCGTTTTCAAAGCCGTGTCGGCGAGACCCTTCCGGGCGCCGTGGGTGGAGTTGAAGTACTCCAGCACCGTCAAACCCTCTTTAAAGTTCGAGATGATCGGCGTTTCGATAATCTCGCCCGAGGGTTTGGCCATAAGGCCGCGCATGCCGGCGAGCTGTTTCATCTGGGCCGGAGAGCCGCGGGCGCCGGAGTGAGACATCATGTAGATGGAATTCGTCTCTTCCTCGCGCTGGGTGTCCTTGTCGAACTTCGTCGTCGAGATTTCCTTCATCATCTCGTCGGCGATTTTATCCGTACACTTGGCCCAGGCGTCGACGACCTTGTTGTATTTCTCACCCTTGGTGATCAAACCATCGGCGTATTGCTGTTCGTAATCGGCGACCAGCTGGCGCGTCTCCTGGACCAGATCGCCCTTGGCGGCCGGGATGACCATGTCGTCCTTGCCGAAGGAGATGCCGGCCTTGCACGCCTCTTTGAAGCCAAGCTCCATGATCCGGTCACAAAAGATGACCGTCGCCTTCTGTCCGGCGTGACGATACACCGTATCGATAACGCCGGAGATCGCCTTTTTGGTGAGCAGCTTGTTCACCGTGTCGAAGGGCAGTTTCGTCGAGCGCGGCAAGTGGTTCGCCACTTTCATGCGACCAGGCGTCGTATCGACGATCTTGGAAATCGGATCTCCATTTTCATCCACAGTGTTGAAACGACATTTCACCTTAGCGTGGAGCGTCACGGCGCCCGCATCCAGAGCGTGATCGATCTCCGCCATGGTGCCGAAGACCATCCCCTCCCCCGGCTCGGCCTCTTTTTCGATGGTCATGTAGTAAAGACCGAGAACAATATCCTGGGACGGCACGATGATCGGCTTGCCGTTCGCCGGCGACAGAATGTTGTTCGTGGACATCATCAGGACGCGCGCTTCCAATTGCGCCTCCAGCGACAATGGGACGTGTACGGCCATCTGGTCGCCGTCAAAGTCGGCGTTAAACGCGGCGCAGACGAGCGGGTGCAGCTGAATGGCCTTGCCTTCGATGAGCTTCGGCTCGAACGCCTGGATGCCGAGGCGGTGCAGCGTCGGCGCGCGGTTCAGCATGACGGGGTGTTCGCGGATCACCTCGTCGAGAATGTCCCAGACCTCGGGCCGCTCTTTTTCCACCATCTTTTTGGCCTGCTTGACGGTGGCCGACAGGCCCTTGGCGTCGAGCTTTGAGTAGATGAACGGCTTGAACAGTTCGAGCGCCATCTTTTTCGGCAACCCGCATTCGTGCAGGCGCAACTCCGGGCCCACAACGATGACCGAACGGCCGGAATAGTCAACGCGCTTGCCGAGGAGGTTCTGGCGGAACCGGCCCTGCTTGCCTTTCAGCATGTCAGCGAGGGACTTCAGCGGGCGCTTGTTGGCGCCGGTGATAACCCGGCCGCGGCGGCCATTGTCGAACAGAGCGTCGACGGATTCCTGTAGCATCCGCTTTTCGTTGCGGATGATAATGTCCGGCGCGCGCAGCTCCATCAGGCGCTTCAGGCGGTTGTTGCGATTGATGACCCGGCGGTAAAGGTCGTTCAAGTCCGAGGTCGCGAACCGGCCGCCGTCGAGCGGCACAAGTGGACGCAGCTCCGGCGGGATCACCGGGATCACCGTCATGATCATCCATTCCGGTCTGTTGCCGGAATTGATGAACGCTTCGATGACCTTCAGGCGTTTGGCGAGTTTTTTCGGCTTCAGCTCCGTCGTCGCTTCGGCGATCTCGACCCGCAGCTTTTCAGCTTCGGACTCAAGGTCGATCGCCATCAGCATCTCGCGGATCGCCTCGGCGCCGATGCCGGCGGTGAAGCTGTCCTCGCCATACTCGTCCTGGGCCTGGATATACTCCTCTTCCGACAGAAGCTGTCCCTGCTTCAGCGGCGTCAGGCCGGGCTCCATCACGATATAATATTCGAAGTAGAGAACCCGCTCGAGGTCCTTCAACGTCATGTCGAGAACAAGGCCGATCCGGGACGGCAAAGACTTCAGGAACCAGATGTGGGCGACGGGGGACGCAAGCTCGATATGGCCCATGCGCTCCCGGCGCACCTTGGACAAGGTCACCTCGACGCCGCACTTCTCGCAGACGATGCCTTTGTACTTCATGCGCTTGTACTTGCCGCACAAGCATTCATAGTCCTTAACCGGTCCGAAGATCCGGGCGCAGAACAGACCGTCCCGCTCCGGCTTGAACGTCCGGTAATTGATCGTCTCCGGCTTTTTAATTTCACCGAAAGACCAGGAGAGAATTTTCTCCGGGCTCGCCAATGAAATGCGGATATTGTTGAACGTCTGCGGCGCGGCCACAGGGTTGAAGATGTTCATGACTTCTTGGGACATAGGAAGTCAGTCTCCTCTAAATGCCGGCCTTTCGGCCTGGGGCGGACGATCTCGTCGTCCTTTCTCGATTGTCATCCCGGCCGGAGTGCGGAGCACGGAGAGCCGGGATCTTTACAAAGTTGCTCAGAGCCCTTTGAGAGCGATCCCGGATCAGCGCAAATGCGCTGTCCGGGATGACGGTTTCATCAAATCTTTAACCCGCGCCCTGAAGCTCCACATTAAGCCCGAGCGAACGCATTTCCTTCACAAGCACGTTGAAGCTTTCCGGAATGCCGGCCTCGAAACTATCGTCGCCGCGGACGATCGCCTCATAGACCTTGGTCCGGCCGGCGACGTCGTCGGACTTCACCGTCAGCATCTCTTGCAACGTATACGCTGCGCCATAGGCCTCCAGCGCCCACACTTCCATCTCGCCGAAGCGCTGACCGCCGAACTGAGCCTTGCCGCCGAGCGGCTGCTGCGTAACGAGGGAGTACGGACCAATGGAGCGGGCGTGGATCTTGTCGTCGACAAGGTGGTGCAGCTTCAGAAGGTATTTGTATCCAACCGTCACTTTCCGCGAGAACCGCTCGCCCGTGCGGCCGTCATACAGCGTCACCTGCCCTGTCTCATCGAGACCGGCTTTCTTCAGCATCTCAACGACATCAGGCTCCCGGGCGCCATCGAAGACCGGCGTGCCGATAGGAACGCCGCGGCGCAGGTTCTCGCCAAGCTCCTTCAGCTCCTCGTTGGAGCGGGGGAGCTGCTGATCTTCGCCGTAAGCATGCTTCAACTGATCGATCAGCTTCTGACGATCGCCGCCGCGATTGAATTCATCGAGCACATCGCCGATCTGGCGGCCAAGGCCGCGGCACGCCCAGCCGAGATGGGTCTCCAAAATCTGACCCACATTCATCCGCGAGGGCACGCCGAGCGGATTCAGCACAATATCGACGCCCGTCCCGTCGTCGAGGAACGGCATGTCCTCCATCGGTGCGATGCGGGAGATAACCCCTTTGTTGCCGTGGCGGCCGGCCATTTTGTCCCCAGGCTGAAGCTTCCGCTTCACGGCGACGAAAACCTTGACCATCTTCATCACGCCCGGCGGCAACTCATCCCCCCGCTGCAGCTTGTCGACCTTGTCTTCAAACCGGGCCTCAAGGCGGGATTTGGACTCATCATACTGCTTTTTCAAAGCTTCGACTTCGGCCATGACAGCCTCGTCGGCGAGCCCGATTTTCCACCATAGGCCACGGGAATACTCGTCAAGCATCTCATCCGTCACCGTCCCTTTCGTGAAACCTTTCGGTCCGGAGACAGCTTCTTTGCCGAGAAGCAAGGGTTGAAGACGGGTGTAGATGCTGCGCTCCAGGATCGCGAGCTCAGCGTCGCGGTCCTTGCCGAGACGCTCGATCTCCTCACGCTCAATCGCCACCGCCCGCTCGTCCTTATCGACGCCGTGGCGGTTGAACACGCGCACCTCGACCACCGTCCCGGCGACGCCCGGCGGCAGCTTCAAGGACGTGTCGCGCACGTCGGAGGCCTTTTCGCCGAAGATCGCGCGCAGCAGCTTCTCCTCCGGCGTCATCGGACTTTCGCCCTCCGGCGTGATTTTGCCGACGAGAATGTCGCCCGGATGCACTTCGGCGCCGATGGCGACGATGCCCGCCTCGTCGAGGTTCCGCAGCGCCTCTTCCGAAACGTTCGGAATGTCCCGGGTGATCTCTTCCGGCCCAAGCTTGGTGTCCCGCGCCATCACTTCGAATTCTTCCAAGTGGATGGAGGTGAACACGTCGTCCCGCACAATGCGTTCGGAGATAAGGATGGAGTCTTCAAAATTGTAGCCGTTCCAGGGCATGAACGCGACAAGCACGTTCTTGCCGAGAGCCAGTTCGCCAAGATCCGTCGACGGACCGTCGGCGACAATGTCGCCGGCGCGCACCACATCGCCCACCTTCACCAGCGGGCGCTGGTTGATGCAGGTGTTCTGGTTGGAACGCTGGAACTTGCGCAGGTTGTAGATGTCGACGCCGGGCTTGGTCGGGTCGGTCTCCTCCGTGGCGCGGACCACGATCCGCGTGGCGTCCACCTGCTCCACCTCGCCGGGACGACGGGCGGCGACGGCGGCGCCGGAGTCCCGGGCGACGATCTCCTCCATACCGGTGCCGACGAACGGCGCCTCAGCCTGAAGAAGCGGCACGGCCTGACGTTGCATGTTCGAGCCCATCAAAGCGCGGTTGGCGTCATCGTTTTCCAAGAACGGAATAAGCGCCGCAGCCACGGACACAAGCTGCTTCGGCGATACGTCGATATAATCGACCTCTTCGCGCGGGGTCAGCGTCGCATCCCGGGCCGCGCCGACGCGGCAGTTGACGAGATCGTTCGCCAGGACGCCGTTTTCGTCCACGGTGGCGTTCGCCTGAGCAATGTTATAACGGGCCTCTTCCACAGCCGACAGATACACGACCTCATCGGTGAGTTTGCCGTTTTCAACCTTCCTGTACGGACTTTCGATAAAGCCGTACTTGTTCACCTCCGCATGGGTGGCGAGGGAGTTGATAAGGCCGATGTTCGGCCCTTCCGGCGTCTCAATCGGGCAAATCCGACCGTAATGGGTCGGGTGAACGTCGCGCACCTCAAAGCCCGCACGCTCCCGCGTCAAGCCGCCCGGCCCAAGGGCCGAAAGACGACGCTTGTGAGTGACCTCCGACAGAGGGTTCGTCTGGTCCATGAACTGGGACAGCTGGGAGGAGCCGAAGAACTCCCGCACCGCCGCGGCGGCCGGCTTGGCGTTGATCAGGTCGTGGGGCATCACCGTGTCGATCTCGACAGACGACATCCGCTCCTTGATCGCCCGCTCCATGCGCAGGAGGCCGATGCGGTACTGGTTCTCCATCAACTCGCCGACCGAACGCACACGGCGATTGCCGAGATTGTCGATGTCGTCCACCTCCCCGCGACCATCGCGCAGGTCGTTCAAGGTTTTCAGAACGGACAGAATATCGTCCTTGCGCAGCACCCGCATCTCGTCGGAAACGTCGAGGTCGAGGCGCATGTTCATCTTCACACGGCCGACCGCGGACAGGTCGTAGCGTTCAGAATCGAAGAACAGGCTTGAAAACAACGCCTCCGCCGTCTCAAGAGTCGGCGGCTCGCCCGGACGCATGACCCGGTAAATATCGATCAGCGCCTGCTCGCGATTGCGGTTCTTATCGGCGGCGAGCGTCGTGCGCATATAACCGCCGATATTCACATGGTCGATCTCGAGGGTCTCGAATTCGGAGAAACCGACCTCTACAAGTTCCTCCAACTTCTCGATTGAAACCTCGTCGCCGGCCTCCGCGTAGATCTCGCCCGTTTCAACGTTGACGAGATCCTTCGCAAAATAGCGGCCGAGCATGTCTTCCGGCGTCATGAGGAAATTCTTCAGTCCCTCCTCCACCAGTTTTTTTGCAAGGCGCGGCGTGATTTTGCGCCCCGCCTCGATAGCGACCTCGCCGGTCTCTGCGTTGATGAGGTCCCGCTCGGGCTTTTGGCCCTTCATGCGTTCGCCGTCGAAAGGCGTTGTCCAGCCGTCGTCCGCCTTGGTGTGGGAGACCGTATTGTAAAACTCGTCCAGAATATCTTCCTGGTCCATGCCAAGGGCGTAAAGCACCGTCGTTGACGGCAGCTTGCGGCGACGATCTATGCGGACATGCACAATGTCTTTGGCGTCGAACTCAAAATCGAGCCACGATCCGCGATAGGGAATAATACGGGCGGCGAACAGGAGCTTGCCGGACGAATGGGTTTTGCCCTTGTCGTGATCGAAGAAGACGCCAGGCGAGCGGTGCATTTGGGAGACGATCACCCGCTCCGTCCCGTTGACGACGAAGGTGCCGTTGTCCGTCATCAAAGGCATGTCGCCCATATAGACGTCTTGTTCCTTGATGTCCTTCACGGACTTTGCGCCGGTGTCTTCGTCGACATCGAATACAATAAGGCGCAGCGTCACCTTCAAAGGCGCCGCGTAAGTCATGTCGCGCTGCTGACATTCCTCAACATCGTATTTCGGCTCTTCAAACTCGTAGGAGACATACTCAAGGATGGAAGTCTCGGAGAAATCCGTGATCGGAAACACCGATTTGAACACCGCTTCCAAGCCGTCGGGCCGACGCTCGGCCGCCGGCACGTCGCGTTGCAGGAATTGCTCATAGGAGTTCTTTTGAACCTCGATCAGGTTCGGCATGCTGGACGCATCGCCGATACGTCCGAAGCTCTTGCGAATCCGTTTTTTTCCTGTGAAGGACTGCGCCATATTCGCTCCTCTAAAAGCCATGCTAGGCTTTAAAATCTATTCGATACCGCCCCGACACTCTTATGCTGCAACGCCTTGAAAATGCGATTGCCGCGCAAGGAGTGCGCCCCGTCATTATGAAACACATGAGCCGCCCGCAAGGCTCTCCCTCGCGCGCGGTGAAAACGGGTGCGAATTTTATTTCAGCAGAGTCAATGCCGTCTGAGTTATGTGTGCCGCCAACGCCTTACGCCGCCGATGATAAGCATCGACGGCGCAAGTTGAGATACTTAGGCGTGTCGGGCGCCGCCCGCAAGCCCTTTTTTAACTTTATTTCAGCTCGACGCCAGCGCCGGCCTCTTCGAGCTTTTTCTTCAACTCTTCGGCTTCGTCTTTGGCGACGCCCTATTTCACCGGCTTCGGCGCGCCTTCCACAAGCTCTTTGGCTTCTTTCAAGCCAAGGCCCGTGATTGCGCGAACTTCTTTGATGACGTTGATTTTCTTGTCGCCTGCAGAAGTAAGAACAACGTCGAATTCCGTTTTTTCTTCAGCCGCAGCGCCGCCGCCGTCCGCTGCACCAGGCGCCGCCGCAACAGCAACGGCCGCAGAAGCGGACACGCCCCACTTTTCTTCCAACAGCTTGGAAAGCTCAGCGGCTTCAAGAACGGTTAAAGAGGACAGCTCCTCAGCAATTTTTTCAAGATCAGCCATGTTCATTCTTCCTTTTAAAGATCAGTTGCAAACAATTAAAAACCAAAACGACAGCGTTACGCCGCATCCTTGGAGCCGTAGGCGCTGAACACGCGGGCGAGCTGCCCGGCCGGCGCCTGGGTGACGGACGCAAGTTTTTGCGCCGGGGCCTGAATGAGACCCACAAGCTTGCCGCGCAACTCGTCGAGAGACGGCAGCGCCGCAAGCGCCTTCACGCCCGCCTCGTCAAGCGCGGTTTCGCCCATAACGCCGCCGAGGATGACGAGCTTCTCGTTGTCCTTGGCGAATTTTGCGAGAATTTTCGGCGCGGCGACGGGGTCCTCAGAGTAACCAATCGCGGTCGGCCCCTTGAACAAATCCGTAATCTGCTCGCCGGATTTGCCTTCAACGGCAATTTTGGCGAGGCGGTTTTTCACCACTTTGAGACTGGCGCCCGCTTCACGCAGATCGGCCCTGAGGCCGGACATCTCGGAAACGGTGAGACCGGCGTTTTGGACGACCACGACGACAGCGCTTTCGTCGAAAACGCCCTTCACCCAGTCAACCTGCTCCGCCTTTTGGGTTCTATCCATACGGCGTCGACCCTTCATCCTGTTCGAGCCGACAGGGCGTCGTCTCGATATTGGCGTTAGCGCTTTTGCAAAGGCCAAAACAAAAAAAGGCCCCGCGCGGCGCGCGAAAGCCTGTCCGAAAGGTCAAACGACAGCGCACGGCGCGCGCCGCAGCTGTAGGTCTTCCCTCTGTCTAAACAGGCCTTGCGATTAAGTCCTTTAAAAAGGACGCCTGCTGTCTCGGACAGGGTGGAGCCGAAGCTCCGAATTGAAGCCGCATTTCCTATAGAAAAAGATTGCGGCGTCAAGTACTATTTCCAAACAACTCGGAACGTCATCCCGTACGTTACATGAGCCCAAAATCGCAGATTTTGGAAAGCGAATGTTAGATCCGGGACCTGTGGAAACCAATTCAGAGTTTGTGGAGACCGATCCCGGATCGACGCAAATGCGTCGTCCGGGATGACGTTTTAAAATTAAGCGCCCAAAATATCCGACGCGCTGATCCGCACGCCTGGACCCATTGTAGAGCTCACAGAGATCTTCTTGATGAACGTGCCTTTGGCGCCGGAGGGCTTGGCTTTGTTCACATCGCCCACAAAGGCGCGAATGTTCTCTTCCAAAGCCTTCGCCTCGAAACTCGCCTTGCCGACCCCGGCATGAATGACGCCGGCTTTTTCAACACGGAACTGAACCGCGCCGCCTTTGGCGTCGGCGATGGCCTTTTTCACATCCGGCGTCACCGTGCCCACTTTCGGGTTCGGCATGAGACCCCGGGGCCCGAGCACCTTACCAAGACGCCCGACGACCGGCATCATATCCGGCGTGGCGATGACGCGGTCAAAGCCCATCTCGCCGCCCTGGATCTTCTCTGCAAGATCCTCAGCGCCCACAAGATCGGCGCCGGCCTCTTTCGCTTCGTCGGCTTTGGCGTCTTTTGCAAACACAGCCACGCGCACCGTTTTGCCGGAGCCGTTCGGCAGGTTGCATACGCCGCGCACCATCTGGTCCGCATGACGCGGGTCGACGCCAAGGTTCATAGCGATCTCAACCGTCTCGTCGAACTTGGTTTTTGCGTGCTCTTTGATGAGGGCCACAGCCTCCGTAAGGCCATAATCCTTGTCGCGATCGACCGCGGCGCGGCCGGCGGAAATTCTTTTGCCTGGTTTCGCCATCTGCCTACTCCGTCACCTCTAATCCCATGGACCGCGCCGAGCCTTCGATGATCTTCGTCGCCTGATCGAGATCGTTGGCGTTCAGATCCTTCATTTTGGCTTCAGCGATTTCGCGGCATTGCGCCTTAGACACTTTGCCCGCAAAGCCGCGCCCAGGCGTCGATCCGCCCTTTTGCAGCTTGGCCGCTTTTTTGAGGTAGTAGGACGCAGGAGGCGTCTTGGTGATGAAGGTGAAAGACTTGTCCGTATAGATCGTGATGATCGTCGGGACAGGCATCCCCTTTTCCATGTCCTGAGAAGCCGCGTTAAACGCCTTACAGAACTCCATAATGTTGAGACCGCGCTGACCCAAGGCCGGCCCGATCGGCGGCGAGGGGTTGGCCGCCCCCGCCGGCACCTGAAGCTTCAGGTACCCGTCGATTTTCTTCGCCATGTCTTCCCTTTCGACTTCACTGGCTTAAGGCGCAAAGGCCTAAACTTAAAGGGATGCGCGGTACGACGAACGCTGGTCTTTACGCCGCCTCCCGCACAAGGTTGCTGGGTTATACAGCTTAGCCGCTTAGGCGCAAGATAATTGTTCGCCGCTCACGCCGGGTGTCGGGAGTGCAAAAATCGATGGCTTCGCCATACGAACCTGAGATCTGACAGCGGTCCCGCCGCAGGATATGGGGCGGCCTACCCCTGCTTTTGCACCTGTCCGTATTCCAGCTCCACGGGCGTGGCGCGGCCGAAAATAGACACCGCCACTTTAAGGCGCGTGGCTTCTTCATCCACTTCTTCCACAATGCCGGAGAACGAAGCGAAGGGACCGTCGGTGACTTGCACGGTCTCGCCCACCTCGAACTGTATGGTCGGCCGCGGGCGCTCGACGCCTTCTTCGATTTGGCCGAGTATGCGATCGACCTCGCGCTGGCTCACTGGCAGGGGCTTATTGCCGGAGCCGAGAAAGCCTGTGACCTTCGGCGACTCTTTCACCAGATGATAGGTCTGGTCCGTCAGCTGCATTTTGACCAGCACGTAGCCTGGGAAAAACTTGCGCTGGGCGTTCACTTTGCGGCCGCGCCGGACCTCCACCACGTCCTCTGTCGGCACGAGAATTTCTTCGAACGCGTCTTCCAGACCGGCCTCTTCCGCCGCCTGACGAATCGCCTCGGCCGCCTTTTTTTCAAAGTTCGAGTACGCGTTGACGATGTACCATTGATGCGTCATGGACCGTTTCGTCCCTTTATATTGTCTGTTTGCGTTTGAGGGCTAACCGCCGAGGCTCAGCAAAAACCTCACGATCGCGCCAAGGATCTGGTCAACAAGAAAGAAATAAACCGCCGCGAACGTCACCATGATCAACACCATGATCGTGGACAGGCGTGTTTCTTTCCAGGTCGTCCAAGTCACCTTGCCGGCTTCGTTGCGCACCTGTTGAATAAATTCAAAAGGATTCGCCTGTTTCTTTTTCTGGGCCGGCGCGTTGTCTTTGCCGGACTTCGCCGGCGCAGACCCGCCCTCAGCACCCTTCGCCGGAACACCGGCGCCTTTGCCTTTGGCCATGCTATATCAAACCGTTACGTGTTTCTTCTCGAACGCCTGGCAGGGGCGGAGGGACTCGAACCCACGACCCTCGGTTTTGGAGACCGATGCTCTACCAACTGAGCTACACCCCTAATGGCGGCGGCCCAAACGGCGTCCAAACAGTATGTAGGGATGCGCCCGGACCTAAAAAACCGCCGCCGCGCCTCAATGTGAGGACAACGGCGGCGTTGAAAAATGTCTATACGCTTTATTCGCCCGTGACGCCAGTCCAGGGAAGAAATTTTCCAGGATGGCCCACAAAGCCCTAAATCTTTCCGATATCGGGCGAAGGCTTGCGCGCATGCGTCCTGCAGTCTCGGATTTCGGGCGACCAATGAACGGGCCGGCCGTTTTCAAACCTTTATCCCCTTACACACCCGGCGAAAGCGTCCCGCGCCGTGGCCATGAAACAGCTCCAAACGGCGATGTCGTCCAAGTGAGGGCCAACGAACAACGATGGCCGGTTTTATTTTAAAGCATAGGCGCCTACACTGGCGAGAGCGGGAACAGGAGAAATCTCATGAATAAATTGACCCTCGGCGCCATCACAGCGATCATAGTCGGTGTAGTGACCGCCTTTGCCGTGGCGAACTCCGACGAGGGGACAAAAAAGGTTTCCGAAGCGAAAGCCTCCCTTATCGACACCGAAGGCCGTCCTCTGGGCGAGGCGATTTTCCGCCAAGGCGCAAGCGGCGTCGTGATCCAGTTGATGCTTGAAAGCATACCTCCCGGCTGGCACGGCGTGCATTTGCATAAAGTCGGGGACTGTTCCGACGGCGCGGCGGGCTTCAAAGCCTCCGGCGGTCACATCAACCCTTGGGGACGCAAGCACGGCTTGCTCCACCCCGAAGGGCCCGACAACGCCGACTTGCCAAACCTGTACGCCCATACCGACGGCGTTGCGCATGCATCGTATTTCACGCAGCTGGTGTCTCTGACAGAGGGCGGCGACTTGCCTGGCCTTCTCGACGGGGACGGCTCAGCGCTCGTTATCCATGCGAACCCTGACGATATGATAACGCAGCCGATCGGCGGCGCCGGCGCGCGCATCGCCTGCGGCGTCGTTAAGGCCGACTAAAGCGCATTCACAAAAGTGGGAACCGGTTTTGTGAATAAAATGCGCGTTAAACATAAACTTAGACCGCATTTACGATTCGAAGAATTGTAAATGTGGTCTAACATCGTTTTTTAAAGAGCAAACTTATGTTGCCGGACCTTATCGCCGTCGTCGCGCCGGTGTTCATCACCGTTGCTGTCGGCTACGCCTGGATTAAGTCCGGTCAGGATTTTCCCGAAGCCTTCGTCACCCGCTTTGTGGCTCTTGTCACAAGCCCGTGCCTCGTTTTTTCCGCCCTCACAAGCGCCGACATTTCGCCGAACGCCTTGGCTGAGATCGCAGGCGCCATGGCGGCGTGCTACGCATGCCTGTGCTTTGCAGGATGGGCTGCGCTGAAGATGTTTGGCTTGTCCCGGCAAATTTATCTGCCGGCGCTCATGTTTCCAAACATTGGCAATATGGGCCTGCCCATTTGTTACTACGCCTTTGGCGAGGAGGGCCTCGCTCTCGCCGTTGCGATTTTAGCGACATCGATCGGCGCCATGTGGACCGTGGGGGCCTGGATTTCCTCAGGAACCTTTTCGCTGCGGAAAGTTCTTCTGAACCCGGCCCTTATCGCGATCGCCATCGCTGTCGCCATGACGGTCGCAGGCGCGAAACCGCCGAAATGGATCGCCAACACGACGGATCTTATCGGCGATGCATCGATCCCCTTGATGCTGCTCACCCTCGGCGTCAGC
>JBCDBL010000076.1:0-21267 GCA_039183635.1 Pseudomonadota bacterium | reverse complement strand
TTGGTTTGTACTTATTTTATATAATTAAAGGGATGTTTGTTTTTTTGTTATTTGTGGCAAGGGGCACGCTGCATTTTCCTAGGTTTACGGAGCATGTTTTTTCTATTGGGCTTTCGATTCCATTTTGTGTGTTTTTAATCGAGGGTTTTTTTGTTTCTAAATCCTTTGACGGATTCATTACTTTTCTTTTCTTGTTTCCTGCGGGGTTTGTTGCGTTTCTCGTTCTTTCGTTTTCATTGTTAGGTGAGTTTAGGGGCGAAGTTTTTGGGGGGAGGTTGTTTCTCTTCACATGTTTGGTTTTGATGGAGCTGGGTATGTGGCTGCCATCTTCATTGATGGATTGGTAGGCTATTTTTTAGAGTAAAGCCTCCGACGTAGCCATAAAATGATCAATGGCGTCGCTCAAAATGGCTGCGAAAAATGATCTCCTAAACACCCTTTTGCTGAGTGCAAGGCGCGGTAGTGGTGGCGCTAAGATGTTATCTGCTCAACAGCTTCAAGATTTATACGAATATGCTGCACGGCAAAGTATGATTGTGGATGGTATTGAGGCTTTTAAGGTAACAGAAAAATTTGACATACCGCATGTTGCGCTCACGATTTCGGCAAGTGAGCTACATGAATCTTATGCTTCGCTCAGTTGGGAACAAAGAATTACTGCGATGAAAGATGTCATTATGGATTTGTTGCAAGAGACTAAAAGAATTGGTGGAGAGTTTCGCTTCAATGCATGGGTATCATTGAAAGAAGACTGGAAATCATAAGTGAATAATACCTCCACAGCGTGGGTAAGGAGGCGTAAGCCCGCAAAAAAGCAATAGCGCCTAAAAATAGCGGGGTGAACCCCGCCCTACCTTTTTACAACGGCCAGGTCGCCTCGATCTTCGCCATTTCTGTTTCCATTTTGGCGAGCAGGTCGTCCGGGACCGTCGCCAGAGCGTCGACGTCAACGCCGAGGCGGTGGACGTCGGAGAACAGGTCGATGGCGGCGCGGGTTTTGGAGCCCATGATGCCGTCGATGCCGTAAGGCGTGTACCCCATATATTCAAGATAGAGCTGCGCGGCGCGGACGTTCAGATCCGGCAGGACGCCCCGGGAGAAGCGGCGGTATTCCGCGGCGAGGCGCTCGTCATAGCGGTTCTTGGCGTAGGCCGGCCCGTTGTAGCGCCTGGCGAAGGTCGCCCAGTCGTGGTTTTTCAAGGGCTTTTGCAGCCCGTTTTCTTCCAGGAACCGGGCGATGCCGTCGAGCTGGGCGTCCTCGGACCGGCGCATGCGGTCGACCATGTCTTCGGCGCTGTCGTAGCCGAGGGGCTCGGCGTTAAAGCCCATGATCTGGCCGAGGCCCCAGGAGGCGGACCGCAGCGCCGCCATGCGGTCGAGGGAGGCGGCTTTTTGCAGACGCCCGTATTCTGCCTGTCCGCCCACATAGCCGCCGGCCTTGGCGTTCGAGATGTCCGGCGCCTCGCCGTCGAAGCGGCCGTCGGTTTCGCGGCGGAAAATATGGCGTTCAAAGAGGATTTGCGGCAGTTTCGATTTTAAAAACCCGTAGCCGCGGGTCTCCACGGCGATGACGGTCCAAATCTCGGCGGGTCCGACTTTCAGGTCCTGGCGCACCGCCTCAAAACCGTCTTCGGTGATGGCGCGGCCATAGAGCGGGCGCGACGAAGACGCCTCTTTTTCCAAAACCTTTTTGGCTTTTTTGACTTTTCCGCCGCCAAACAGATCCGATAACCAAGACAGCCAGCCCATTGCGATCCCCTTTTTCGCCAACCCGCACGATACTCTACGTATACTATACAGGTTGTGGCGGTTTTTTGACCGCTTTGCACTTTAAAAGACATCCATCTTTCATGTGACATCTTTGGCGAGCATCCCTAGACTCAAGGGTGTAACGTGCATCTTGTTGTTTTTTATCGACCTTCCTTTAAAGGGTCTGCCCTCGGCGCGCCGCGCCAGGGAGCTTCAGGCTCCTCTGCAAAAGCCTATGGATCAGATTTTCGTCATAAAAATCGCGCTCATCGGCGTCTTGGGCGTTGGCGCGCAATGGCTCGCCTGGCGGTTCAACCTGCCCGGCATCGTCTTGATGGCCGTCGCCGGGCTGCTTGCAGGGCCGGTGTTCGGCGTGCTCGATCCGGTCTCGGACTTTGGGGCGCTGCTGACGCCGATGATCTCCATCGCCGTCGCGATTATACTGTTCGAAGGCGGGCTGACCCTTAATTTTCGCGAGATTCGGGACGTTTCCACAGGGGTGCGGCGGCTTGTGTTTCCCGGCGCGGTCATCGCCTGGGGCCTCGGCGCGCTTGCGGCCCACTACCTCGCCAATCTCGATTGGCCTGTGGCGCTGCTCTTCGCCGGCATTCTCATCGTCACAGGGCCGACGGTGATCGTGCCTTTGCTGCGCCAGGCCAAGCTCGCCCAGCGGCCGGCGACGCTGTTGAAGTGGGAGGGGATCGTCAACGACCCCATCGGGGCCCTTGTCGCGGTGTTCGTGTTCCAGTATCTCGCCGCGACCCACGATGGAGAGGCGCCGGCGGTGGCGTTGATCGGGCTTGCGGCCGCCTCCGCAGCGGCGGGGGCGATCGGGTTTTTGGCGGGACGTTTGCTGGTCGACGCCTTTCACAGAGGTCTGGTGCCGGAATATCTGAAAGCTCCGTTCATTTTGTGTGCGGTCCTCGCGGCGTTCGGGGTGTCGAACCTGCTTGGCAAGGAAACGGGACTTGTGGCCGTGACGGTGATGGGGGTGACCATCGCCAACTCGAAGATCGGCAGCCTTTCAGAACTGCGCAGGTTTAAGGAGACGATCACCATACTGCTCGTGTCCGGCGTGTTCGTCATTTTAACCGCCACGCTGACGCCGGACATGTTCGCCGCCCTTGGCTGGCCCGCCGTTTTGTTCGTGTTTGCAATGCTGTTTGTCGTCCGCCCGGCGTCCGTATGGCTTGCAACGATCGGCAGCAACCTCGACTGGCGGGAGCGGTTATTGGTGGGGTGGATCGCTCCGAGGGGGATTGTCGCCGCCGCCGTGTCGGGTTTGTTCGCGGCGGAGCTGCAGCATCTTGGCTACGCCCAGGCCGAGGCGCTGACCCCGCTCGCTTTCGCCGTTATTTTCGCCACCGTCATCGCCCACGGCTTCACCATCGGTCCCCTGGCGCGCCGGCTCGATCTGTCGGTGAGCGGCCAGCCGGGCGTGCTCATCGTCGGCGCCAGCGCCTGGAGCGCACGGCTGGCGAAACTCTTTAAGGACCTGGAGACGCCGGTGACGATCGCCGATACGGACTGGCGGCGTTTGCGTCCGGCGCGGCTCGACGGGGTGGACACCTATTACGGGGAGATCCTGTCGGAGGTGACGGAGCATCACCTGGACCTTAACAAATATGGCTATCTTCTCGCGGTCTCAGGCAACCGGGCCTACAATTCTCTGGTGTGTACGGACCTTGCGCCGGAGCTTGGCCGGGCGACGACGTTTCAGCTCGGCGATGCGGATGAAAAGGACGAGGAGCACCCCCACAGCTACTCCTTCACCGTGAAGGGGCGGCCCCTGTTCAAACCGCCCATCGGCGTCAACCAGCTGTTGCGCCGGCACTATGAGGGATGGGACTACAAAAAAACCAAGCTGACGGAAGAGTATGACTTCGAAGCGTATCAGGCGGAGCTCGCCGAAGATGCTGTTGTGTTCCTGGTCGTGAAGAAGGCCGGCGTTCTGGTCTTCGCCAGCGCCGTTGAAACCTTAAAGCCCGAGGCGGGCGACACCGTTATCGCCTACGCGCCGCCGCCGCCCTGAGATTGGTGGCGGATTATGCCAAAATGCGCCGCAATGTCGCAGACTTGCGCTTTTTCGAAGCCTATGGTGCAATGCGGCATAGCTTTTGGCGAACTCGTCTCGCCTTTCACGCGCCGCCGCTAAGGTTTTCCTAATCGTGGGCCTGTGTGATATGAAGCGTTCTCCGGTTCAGTCGGGTATTGGGAATGACGGAACGAATGTTGAAATTCGTCTCGCGGCGTCGCGAGACGCCGGAAAAACGCCCCGCGGAGGACCGACGGGACGATTTCGGTGAGATCTATAAGAAATTCAGCGCCGACCGGGCCGAGGCTCAGGCCGCGCGCTGCTCCCAATGCGGCGTGCCGTTCTGCCAGGAGCATTGCCCCCTCCACAACAACATCCCCGACTGGCTGCGCCTTGTGGCGGAGGATCGCCTGGAGGAGGCCTATAAGGTCTCTTCGGCCACCAACACCATGCCGGAAATCTGCGGCCGGATCTGCCCCCAGGACCGGCTTTGCGAAGGCTCCTGCGTCATCGAGCAGTCGGGCCACGGCACCGTCACCATCGGCGCGGTGGAGCAGTACATCACCGAAACCGCCTGGGAAAACGGCTGGGTGGAGCCGATTCGCCCGGCGGCGGAGCTGCCGGAGAGCGTCGGCGTCATCGGCGCCGGACCCGCGGGCCTCGCCGCGGCCGAAGCGCTGCGGCTGAAGGGCTATAAGGTCACGATTTACGACCGCCATGACCGGTCCGGCGGTCTTTTGATTTACGGCATTCCGAACTTCAAGCTGGACAAATCCATCGTCAGCCGCCGCAATGACCGCCTTGAAGAGGGCGGGATCGAATTCAAGCTGAATTTCGAGGTGGGGCGGGATGCGACTTTGGAGGAGCTGCGGGAAAAACATGACGCGATCCTCATCGGCGTCGGCGTTTACAAGGCCCGGGATCTTGCGTGCCCCGGCGCCGGCGGCGCGGCGGTCGCGCCGGCTCTTGAGTTTTTAACCGCCTCCAACCGCAAGGGGCTCGGCGACGCCGTGCCCGCCTTTGACGACGGCCGTCTCAACGCCGAGGGCAAGAATATCGTCGTTATCGGCGGCGGGGATACGGCTATGGATTGCGTGCGCACGTCGGTGCGCCAGGGGGCGGCGTCCGTCACCTGTCTTTATCGGCGGGACAAAGAGAATATGCCGGGTTCGGCGCGGGAGGTGTCCCACGCCGAGGAGGAGGGCGTCGTCTTCGAATGGCTCGCCGCGCCGAAGGCCGTCATCGGCGACGCCGACAAGGTCTCCGCCGTCCGGGCGGTGCGGATGCGTCTTGGCGCCGTTGACGCCTCCGGCCGGGCCCAACCGACGGAGATCGAAGGCTCCGACTTCGACATCAAGGCCGATCTTGTGATCAAGGCCCTCGGCTTCGAACCTGAAGAAACGCCGCGCCTGTTCGGCGCGCCGGAGCTTGGCGTCACCCGCCGCGGCACATTGAAGGTGGACAACGCCACTTTGGAAACGACGATCCCCGGCGTGTTCGCCGCCGGCGATATTGTTCGGGGCGCCTCCCTTGTGGTGTGGGCCATTCGGGACGGGCGCGTCGCCGCAGAGGCGATCGACGCCCATATTCGACAAAAGAAAAGCGCCGCCGATGCAACGCGGGTGGCGGCGGAGTAAATCAAGCCTTCCGGCGTTAGGGGATGATTGGGAAGGCGCGGAATGAAAGGCCGGGTCATGAAAATAAGCGTGCTCGCCCTCGCGGGGCTGTTTTTAACGCAAGCTGCGGCTGCAGACGGTTTCGACCGGGACGCGTTTGAAACGTTCGTGTCCGCACGGGCCGGCGACGGCGCGCCGGTTTACTGGTACTCCAGGGGCACTGTGCGCGCCTATCCCAGCGGCGATTTGCTCTACGAGATGGAGGGGTACGATACGGCGCGCAGCCACCGCCCCGATCCGGCGAAACCCCTCGTCCATCAGTACTCCCGCAAAACCTACATATATCGGGACCCGGACACCGGCGCTGTCATTACCGAGGCGAACGGACAGCCGGTGGAGCCGATCGCGTACCCATATCAATTCATCACGTACGAGCTTGAGGGCGACAACGTCGTTACATTTGTCGAGCAAGGTTCCGGCGATGACGTTGTGCGCATAGGTCCGGGCGACAGCATGGCGGCGCAGCGGCTTGGCGATGCGCTGGTGGTGACCGCGCCGCTCTATCTTGATTTTCCGATTCCCGGAACCGGCGCGCGGTATCAGGCGTTCGAGAATTACGACTTTTTTATTCAGACTGCAGAGGGTGTCGCCGAACCCCATCAGCTCAGCTGGGTGCGCTACGGCGATTTGTCGCCCGCGCTTGGCGGCGGGGCCGCTATTATGCACCTCATCACCTGGCGGATTGAGGCGTATGAAGACATTCCCGCCCCCATGCGCGACTGGGTGGAGGATGCGGCCCCGTTATGGCGCGCGCCTCCTGAAAACCTGGACGATATCCGCCGCCTGCAAGGCGCAACGCAACACTAAAGCAAGACTGACCATGATTGGCGATCCGAAAGATTTAAAACCGTTTTCCCTGGAAGCCCGCGAGGCCGCGACGGCGCGCCTTGCCGCCGCCGGGGCCTATGATCCTGCGTTTGAGCACGAGGCGTGCGGCGTCGGCCTTATCGCCTCCATCGACGGTTCTGCGCGCCGGGACGTGGTGACCATGGGGCTTAAAGCGCTAAAGGCTGTATGGCATCGCGGCGCCGTGGACGTCGACGGAAAGTCCGGCGACGGCGCCGGCATCCGCGTCGACGTCGCGCAGGATTTCTTCAAACGCCAGGTGGTCCGTACAGGCCATGAGCCAGGCGCCGCCGATGTCTGCGTCGGCATGATTTTTCTGCCGCGCAAGGACTTTTCCGGCCAGGAGCGAGCGCGCACGATCGTCGAATCGGAAATCCTGCGGTTCGGGTTTTACCTGTTCGGCTGGCGTCAGGTCCCCGTGGACGCCGGCGTCATCGGCCCGACAGCGGATGCGACGCGCCCTGAGATCGAGCAAATTCTATTTTTCGACCCCTCCTACAGATCCCAGGAGGAGCTTGACCGCACCCTCTATATTATCCGTCGACGCATTGAAAAGCGGGCGTTGCAGGAAAACCTTCTGGATTGTTATGTCTGCTCCCTGTCCTCCCAAGGGGTCGTCTATAAGGGCATGTTCCTGGCCGAGGAGATCGATGCGTTCTTCCCCGACCTGAAGGATGAGGAGTTCGTCTCCAAGGTTGCGATTTTCCACCAGCGTTATTCGACGAATACGGCGCCCGCCTGGCGCCTGGCGCAACCGTTCCGCATGCTGGCCCATAACGGCGAGATCAACACGTTGAAGGGCAATGTCAACTGGATGCGCAGCCATGAGATCCGCATGGTCTCCGAAGCGTTTGATGAGCATCACGAAGATGTAAAGCCCGTCGTTCAGCCGGGGGCGTCGGATTCGGCCGCCCTTGACCAGGTGTTCGAGCTTTTGGTGCGCGGCGGCCGCACCGCGCCGATGGCGAAAACCCTGTTGATCCCTGAGGCCTGGTCGAAGCGCGGCGCGGCGATGTCGGACGATCGCCGTGCGCTTTACGCGTATTGCAATGCGGTGATCGAACCCTGGGACGGGCCGGCTGCGGTGGCGGCCTATGACGGTCGTTGGGCGGTCGCCGGCCTTGACCGCAACGGCTTGCGGCCTCTGCGTTACGCCATCACCAATGACGGCGTCCTCGCCGTGGGCTCGGAGACGGGCATGTGCCCGATCGACGAAGACATTATTGTCGAGCGCGGCGCCCTTGAGCCCGGCCGGATTCTGGCGGTGGATGTCGAGGAGGGCCGCTTCTACGGCTCTGACGATATTCTTGAAAAACTCGCAACGAAGCATCCCTATACGGAGTGGCTGGAGAACGTTACGGAGCTGGACCCCATCATATCCGATGGCGATGAAGCAAAACTCTTCACAAAAGAAGAGCTCGCCCACCGTCAGGCCGCTGCAGGCCTTACCCTTGAGGATATGGAGCTTATCCTCAGCCCCATGGTCGAGGACGCCAAGGAAGCCATCGGCTCTATGGGCGATGATACGCCCCTTGCTGTGTTGTCAAAGCAGTACCGTCCGCTGTCCCATTATTTCCGCCAGAACTTCAGCCAGGTGACGAACCCGCCGATCGACCCTCTGCGGGAGGATCGCGTGATGAGCCTGAAGACCCGGTTTAAAAATCTCGGCAACATTCTTGCCCAGAACGAAACCCAGACGGACGTCTTCACCCTGGAAAGCCCGATCCTGACGAACGGGATGTACGACCGGCTGAAAGACTATCTCGGCCAGGGCGCGGCTGAAATCGACTGCACGTTCCCGGCCGGCGAGGGGCATGGCCACGGCGCGGCGCTTTTGAAGGCGCTGCGGGAGATCTCCGCGCGGGCCGCCGATGCGGTGCGGGATGGCGCAGGGCATATTCTGCTCACCGATGAGGGGCAAGATCCTGATAAGATCGGAATACCGATGATTCTCGCCGCCGCCGGCGTCCACACCCACCTTGTGCGCGAAGGCTTGCGGCCGTTCTGTTCTTTAAACGTGCGCAGCGGGGAATGCGTCGATTCCCATTACGCCGCCGTCCTCATTGGCGTTGGCGCGACGACGGTGAACCCCTATCTCGCCCTTGACGCCGTCGCCGCCATGCGCGCCAAGGGCCGTTTTGGCGATACGCCCTTGAAGACGTGTGCGGAAAACTACAAAAAGGCTATCGACGCCGGCTTGATGAAAATCATGTCCAAGATGGGTATTTCGGTGATTTCGTCCTATCGCGGCGGCTGCAATTTCGAGGCGCTCGGCCTGTCCCGCACGCTTGTCTCGGAATTTTTCCCCGGCATGCCGAGCCGCATTTCCGGCATCGGCCTGCCGGGCATCGAAAAGAGCATCTCCGATTTGCATGAGCGCACCTGGCGGGCGGGAGCCGCCGTGCTTCCGGTTGGCGGATTTTACCGCTATCGCTCGCAAGGAGAGCATCATGCTTATCAGGCGCGTCTGGTGCATGATCTGCAGACCGCCGTTCGCAATGACGATTACACCGCTTACAAACGATATTCCGCCGCCCTGGACGCCCAGCCGAAAACGCAGTTGCGCGATCTCCTCGACATGCGGCCCCTCGGCGGGACGCTACCCCTTGATAATGTTGAATCCGTCAACGCCATCCGCCAGCGGTTCGTGACGCCCGGCATGTCGCTGGGCGCTCTGTCGCCGGAGGCTCATGGCGCGCTCAACATCGCCATGAACCGCATCGGCGCGAAATCCGTTTCCGGCGAAGGCGGCGAGGTGCCGGAGCGGTATACGCCTATGCCGAACGGCGATAATCCGAATTCCGCGGTCAAACAAATCGCGTCCGGCCGGTTCGGGGTGACAGCGGAGTATCTGAACCAATGTCGCGAGATTGAAATCAAGGTGGCGCAGGGCGCCAAACCCGGCGAGGGCGGACAATTGCCCGGTTTCAAGGTGACGGAGTTCATCGCCCGGATGCGCCATGCAACGCCTGGGGTGACGCTGATCTCCCCGCCGCCGCACCATGACATTTATTCGATCGAAGACCTGGCGCAGCTGATTTACGACTTAAAGCAGATCAACCCCATCGTCCGTGTGTGCGTGAAGCTCGTCTCCTCCTCCGGCGTCGGCACGATCGCAGTGGGCGTCGCCAAGGCGAATGCGGACGTTATTCTCATTTCCGGCAATGTCGGCGGCACCGGGGCGAGCCCCCAGACCTCGATCAAATTCGCCGGCTGTCCCTGGGAGATGGGATTGTCCGAAGCCCATCAGACGTTGACGCTCAACAATATGCGCCATCAGGTGACGCTGCGCACCGACGGCGGTCTGCGCACCGGCCGCGACATTGTCATGGCGGCGATGCTGGGGGCGGAGGAATACGGCGTCGGCACGGCGTCGCTCGTCGCCATGGGCTGTCTCATGGTGCGCCAGTGCCATTCCAACACCTGTCCCGTCGGCGTGTGCACGCAAGACGAGGACCTGCGCGGCCGCTTTCCCGGCACGCCGGACCATGTGGTGAACCTGATGACCTTCCTCGCTGAGGATGTGCGCGAGCACCTCGCCAGGCTCGGCGCGGGCTCTTTGGAGGACGTCATCGGCCGCAGCGATCTGCTGCATCAGATCTCCCGCGGCGATCCGGCCATGGACGATCTCGACATGAACTCGATCCTGGTTCGGGCGGATACGGAGGAGCGCCCGCCGCGCTCGACCCGGACCGGCCGGCGGGAGCCGCCCTCAACCCTCGACGAACGCATTCTGATCGACGCCGCGCCGGTGTTCGACCGCGGCGAGAAGATGCAACTGACGTATACGGTGAACAATACGATGCGGGCGATCGGCGCGCGCACCTCCTCGGAGATCGTGCGCCGCTTCGGGCCGGAGGGGCTGCCCCGGGGGCATCTCACCGTGCGCCTCAGCGGTTCTGCGGGTCAATCCCTCGGCGTATTCTCCGCCGAAGGCCTGCGCCTTGAGGTGGACGGCGACGCCAACGACTATGTGGGCAAGGGCCTGTCCGGCGCCGACATTATCCTGCGGCCGCCGGCGCACCTCAAAAACGAGGCCGACCGGTTCGCCATCATCGGCAACACCTGTCTTTACGGCGCAACGTCTGGCCGCTTGTTCGCCAACGGCCGCGCCGGCCAGCGGTTTGGGGTGCGCAACTCCGGCGCGACGGCGGTGATCGAGGGCTGCGGCGCGAACGGCTGCGAATACATGACCGGCGGCGTCGTCGTTATTCTGGGCGCTGTCGGGGACAATTTCGCCGCCGGCATGACCGGGGGCCGCGCCTACCTTTACGATCCCGACGCGCGGCTCGACGCCGTGATTAACGATGAAAGCGTGGTGAAGCGCCGGTTGACCGAAGCGGGGGAGGGCCAGGCGTTAAGTTTGATCGAGGCTCACGCCCGGCAAACGGGATCTTTCAAGGCGCGGGAAATCGTCCAGGATTGGGCGGAGCTGCGCGAGGCGTTCTGGGAAATCGTGCCGAAGGAAATCCTGCGCCTTGAAGAATCGGGTTTTCTGTCTGCGCCAAAAGCGGCGAACTCTTAAAGACCGTTGCATGCGCGACGGTCACAAAAGCGCCGTGCTTCCATCTTAATGTGGCGTGACACTTGCTTGAGTTTACAACGCGAAACGCAAGTGTGAAAAAGGGGCGATATGGCGAGATATCTTGTAACCGGCGGTGCGGGCTTCATCGGTTCTCATCTGGTCGAGGCGCTTGTGTCCGCCGGCCATGACGTCGTCGTTCTCGATGATTTATCCACCGGAAAACGGGAAAATGTGCCGGGTGCGGTTGACCTGATCGTCGGTGATGTTGCGGACAAGGCTGCGGTCGCTGACGCTTTGAGAGGCGCCGACGGCTGTTTCCACCTCGCCGCCGTCTCATCGGTGCAGGCGAGCGTTGATGATTGGACAAGGACGCACGCTGCGAATCTGTCCGGGGCGGTCGCCGTGTTTGATGCAGCCAAACGGTTCGGGGCGTTGCGGGACGACGGACGACCGTTGCCCGTGGTCTACGCCTCTTCCGCGGCTGTTTACGGCGACAATCTCAACGTGCCGTTGAACGAAGGAGAGGCGCCCCAGCCTTTGTCAGCCTATGCGGCGGATAAATATGGCTGTGAGCTCCACGCCGCCGTCGGACGGCGTTTGTTTAACGCGCCCTTTGTCGGTCTTCGCTTTTTTAATGTCTACGGGCCGCGCCAGGACCCCTCATCGCCCTATTCCGGCGTGATCTCGATCTTCGTCAACAAGATTGCGGCGGGTGAGGAGGTTACGATTTTTGGCGATGGCGGCCAGACCCGGGATTTTATCTATGTCGGGGATGTCGTGGCGGCGCTGAACGGCGCCATGGCCCGCGCCGGCGATCCGGCGACGCCGCCTGTCGTTAATGTGTGTCGCGGCGCGGAGGTCAGCGTGAAGGCCCTCGCCGAAACCCTGGGCCGGATATGCGAAAAGACGCCGGCCATACGCCATGCCGACGCGCGGCCCGGGGACATTCGCGCCTCGGTCGGCGATCCGGCGCGCTTGAACGACGCCCTCGGCGTTGTCGCCCAGATGAGTTTCGAGGACGGTCTGGCTCGCACCGTCGCTTGGTCACGCGGACGTTAAGCTACTGCTTTACACGTAAAATTCGGATTTGAGCGGGCGTTTGCGAAGCTGCTTTTGCGCGGATGTTGATATGCGTCTAATATGGTTAACAGCCTAGCGCACATCTCGCTTAATCGGATTCACACGGGCGTGCTCTAGATCTTTGTTTTGACGCGTGTCGCGCAAAAGCCGGTATCCGCTTTTGCGCGACATGCTCTAATTTCGGGGAGAATCTTCATGGCTTTGAAAACTGTCTGCGCCGCCCTTGCGGCCTGCGCCCTTTGCGTGTCCGCCGCCGCCGTCGCCGGAGAGGTGGAGGATAAAATCGCCGAGTTGTCCGCCAACGCCGCCGCCTCCGCCGAAAACGGCGGCAAGGCCCTGGCCGATGGCCGTTACAGCGCCGCCGCAACGGAGTTCGAGTACGCCGCCAGTTACGCCAAACAAATTCGCGCCTATGGCCTCGCCAAACACCTGGCCCCTGCGGCGAATGGGTGGAGCACCGAAAACCTTGAGGTCGTCGCCGTCGGCGCGGCGATGTTCGGCGGCGGAACCTCCGTGCAGCAGGACTATGTCAAGGGCGGTGAAACTGCGACCTTGCGCATTCTGGCCGATTCCCCATTGATGCAGTCGTTCGCCATGATGCTCGCCAATCCCATGCTGATGGCGGCGTCGTCGGACGGTCCGGAAAGCGTGATGATCGACGGCCGCCGCGCCATCGTTCAGCCCCAGGGGGATGGCGTACAGATCTCCATGCCGGTGAACAACGCCTACCTTATCCAGGCTGAGGGCGAGCGGGACTCGGTGATCGCTCTGATCGAGGCGAGCAATATTCAAGCTTTATTGAAATAATTCGCGCAAGCCTTGAAATTTGTCGCGCATCATTTCAATCTATACGTGTTATGAGTGCGCACTCGGCAAACGACGGCCTCACCCGGAATGAAACCCTCGTTATGGGTGCGTTAAGAACCGCCGGCGGCCCGCTGAAGGCCTATGATATTTTGGACAGGCTGAAGGACGATGGCGTCCGCGCGCCAATGACGGTCTACCGCGCTCTTGACGGCCTCACCTCCAAAGGCCTTGTCCAAAAGGTCGAGACCTTGAACGCTTTCGTACCTTGCGCCCGTCCCGGCCGCCATGGGGTGCAGATGTTTCTTGTATGCGACAGCTGCGGCGCGGTGCGGGAGATTGAGATTGGATCCATTGAAGCGGACCTCGGGGCGCTTGCGAAAGTCACCGACTTCACCCTGCGCACCGCACGGCTGGAGGTGCAAGGCGTTTGTTCGGGCTGCGCCGGCGCGCCGAAGGCAGGCTGACTACGGACTGTCTGTCGAGCGAGCGCTGCAATATGTAGGGCGATCGTCACGTGGAGCAATCGTCTTGTCGCCATGGTCCCTTAAGACGTGGTCGCCGGAATTGGATTTAAGACAACGCCTGGAAGCATGTCCAGCTCCAACGGACGCCGTTTGGGCATTCGGAAATGCGTAAAAACAATGACTTAAAGCGTCGTTCTCATTCCGATGGATGCGGCGACGCCTTAAGTCTTTGTTTTTACGCATCTGTGGGGCGATGCCGCTTCAATGCGAAACGCTCTGGTTTGCGACATTTTCGCCACGATAACGTGTACGGTCTATTCCCTGCATCGGGGATGTGAGGAATACATGCTGAAAGTGATGCATAGCGGCAACATGCTGCGGCCAAGTGCGGAGTCTTTTTGATCCGGCATACACATTGTCACTCATCTGTCGTAAAGCCCGCTTATCACGCCTACTGAGGTGACGCGTGTAAAGTCATCGCAGCATTATCTTGTCTCGTTTTTGAAACGTTCTTTGACTTGGGGATTATCCATATGAAGCTGACGACGAAACTCGCCGCGGGTGCGGCGCTGTCCACCCTCATGATCGCCTGCGGCGCCGCTTACGCCCAGGAGACATCGTCTTCTATTCGCGGCACGGTCTTAACGCCCGGCGGCGCGCCTGCGCCCGGCGAAGAGGTGACGATCACGGACACGCGGACGGGCGCCTCCCGGACCGTAACGACAAACGCAGCCGGCGGCTTCTCCGCCCGCGGCCTGCGCGTCGGCGGCCCGTATGTCGTCAGCGTTGATTCTGACAGCTATCAGGATGAGAGCATCACAGACGTCTTTATTGAACTTGGTGATGTATACTCTGTTACATTCGATCTTGAAAATGTCTCTGCTGCTACGGATGAAATCGTTATTACAGCTTCTGCTGCTGACGTCGCACAAGTTGCTATTGGTCCTTCTGCAACATTTGGTCTTCAAGACCTTCAAACGCTTCCTGCAATTAACCGCGATATCAAAGATATCATCCGTACAGACCCTCGAATCTTTGTTGACGAAGCTTTTGTCGACGCTATTCAGTGCGCCGGCTCAAATCCACGTTTCAACTCACTTACAGTTGACGGTGTTCGTTTGAACGATAACTTCGGTCTGAACTCTAATGGTTTCCCAACAGAACGTATTCCGTTCTCTTACGACTCCATTGAGCAAGTTGCTGTTGAGCTTGCTCCATTCGACGTTCAGTACGGCGGCTTTTCTGCGTGTAACATCAACGCTGTGACAAAAGCTGGTACGAACGAATTCCATGGCGGTTTCTTCTATGATTACACAGACGATAACCTCCGTGGCGATAGCCTCGAAGGTGAAGACGTTCGGGTGCCGGAATTTGATGAGATGCGTTACGGCGCTACGCTTGGCGGCCCGATTATCAAAGACAAGCTCTTCTTCTTTGCATCTTACGAAAAGCTGGAAGGTCAAAACACATTTGACCGTGGACCTGTCGGTTCTGGCGCAATTAATGAAGTTCTTGGGTTTTCGCAGTCAGATTTTGATGAAATTCAGCGCATCGCACGTGACGTTTATGGATATGAGCCAGGCGGTACGCCAGAAAGCATTGACAATGAAGACGAAAAAATTCTTGTCAAACTTGACTGGAACATCACGGACAATCACCGGGCGTCTTTCACGTATAACTACAATGATGGTTTCAACAACCAAGAATCAGACGGTGATGCAGACGAATTTGAATTTGCGAATCACCTTTATGAGCGTGGCGCGGAACTCAACTCTTATGTCGGCTCTTTGTACTCTGACTGGACAGACAGCTTCTCCACAGAAGTTCGTATTGGCTATGTAGAGTTGGACAATCGCCAAATCACTCTTGGCGGCACGGACTTTGGTGAGTTCCAGATCGGCGTCACCGATGGTACGAATGATGCGACTGTCTACATTGGCGGTGATGATAGTCGTCAATCCAACAAGTTGAACTATGAAGTTTTGACCACGGTTTTCAAAGGCTTCTATCAGTTCAACAACCATAACTTCACATTCGCTTATGAACGTGAGCAGTTGGATGTGTTCAATCTTTTCGTTCAGCACACCGAAGGCGAGTATCGTTTTGGCAGCATTGCTGATTTCGCTGCTGGTGAACCGTTCCGTATCGAATACGCTAACGCTCCAACAGGTAATCCGCAGGATGCGGCCGCCGAGTGGGGATATTCGATTAACACTGTATACGCCCAGGACGAGTTTCTTGTTCCAAACACCGGACTGACCATCACAGCGGGTTTGCGCTATGATTGGTATATGACGGACGATGCTCCGGGCGAGAATGATGACTTCGTTAATGACTACGGTTTCTCCAACTCCACAAATTTAGACGGTGAGGGTCTCATTCAACCGCGCTTCGGCTTCAACTGGGAAGTCAATCCGGCTGTGACTGTTCGCGGTGGTGTTGGCCTGTATACAGGCGGCAACCCGAATGTATGGTTGTCCAACAACTTCTCATCCAATAACGAACTTCAGTTCACAGTTCGTGACAGCGATGTTGGGATTGATGGTACGAACCTCTTCAACTTGACATACGTTGATGCTGAAGATGGTACTCCTGGCGGCCCAGGTTATGGCATTCCTGCTGAAATGGCGGCGGCTGTTGCTGGTGGTGGTCGGAACTTCGAAATCAACTTGCTTGATCCTGATTTCGAATTGCCGTCTGAATGGAAATTCGCTCTTGGTGCGACATATGCCCCCGAAGTCCCAATGAATAACTTCCTGGGCGGTGAATATACGTTGAATGGCGACTTGTTGTGGACCCATGCCCGTAATTCAGCTGTTGTCCGCAGACTTGACCTTGAAGCTGCTGAGCCTGCTGTTGGCGGATTGCTTCCACAATTTGAGAGCCCAAACCTTGATGCTTTTGTCCTAACCAATGGTGAAGGCGCTAAGTCCTTCAACGCTTCGTTCTCAGTTGGAAAGTCTTATGACTTTGGCTTGGATTGGAGTGTTGGCTACGCATATTCTGAGGCTGAAGATGAGAGCCCGATGACGAGCTCTGTCGCATTCTCAAACTATAACAACCGTGCGTATGTCGATCCTAATTTCGCTGGCGTATCGACATCCAACTATAACATTCGTCACCGTGTTACGGTGCAAGCGAATTGGGAGCGTGCGTTCTTTGGCGACTTCTTGACCAAAGCGTCTTTGTTTGGCTCGATTAACCAAGGCAGCCCGTTCAGCTATACCTTCATCAACTCAAATTCTCTGTTTGGCTTTACGCCATTCCAGGATGATGACGAAAACCCATCGCTTCTCTACGTTCCGACGGGTATTGATGATCCAAACGTACAATTTGCATCTACTTTCGACACAGATGCATTCTTTGCTTATGTTGACGCTAACGATCTGTCAGAGCATGCAGGCGGTTTTGCACCGCGTAACGTTTTCGAAGGCGATTGGTGGACGAAGTTTGACCTAAAACTTGAGCAGGAGTTTCCAGGTGTTCTTCCTGGTCACAAAACTGCCGCGTTTGTCATCATCGATAATGTCGGTAACCTCATTAATGACGAATGGGGTATTTTGAAAGAAACGGATTTCCCAGGCACTGTTGCTCCTGTTGCAGCATCCTTGTCTAGCGACAATTCACAGTTCGTTTTTGAAGAGTTCCGTCCGGTTAACTCTTTGTCTCGCGACGGTAACGTTTCCTTGTGGTCGATCCGCGTCGGCTTCAAGTACGACTTCTAATCTCGGGGGCTTTTATCCCGAGGGGGGCGGAAAGGGCGGCTTTGGTCGCCCTTTCTTTTTGAGCGGCGCTGGGGCGCCTACATAAAAGCCCGCTCATCCGAATTTCGGGACGAGCGGGCTTTATAGCTTGCGCGGGCGCGATTGATTTTACTGTGCGCCGGTTTTTCCGCACAGGGCGTAAAACCTGTCCTCCAGGCGCGGCTCGTCTTTGAAGGCCCCGGTAAAGGCGCGGGTGACGCAGCGCACGCCCGGTTTATGAACGCCGCGCGTTGTCATGCAATAGTGCGCCGCCTCGATCAAAACCGCGACGCCTTTGGGGGCCAGCGCCGCGTTGATGGCGTCGGCGATTTGATTGGTGAGGATCTCCTGACTTTGCAGGCGTTTGGCGAACGCGTCGACCACCCGGGCGAGCTTGGAGATGCCAACCACCTTGTCGCCCGGCAGATAAGCCACATGGGCTTTGCCGATGATCGGAATAATATGATGCTCGCAGTGCGACTCAAGACGAATATCCGTTAGCAGAACGATGTCGTCATACCCCTCCACCTCTTCAAATGTGCGCGAGAGGATGTCGACAGGGTCCTCGTTATAGCCTTCAAAAAATTCCTCATAGGCGTCGACGACCCGTTTGGGCGTGCCGACAAGGCCTTCGCGGGCGGGATCGTCGCCGGCAAAGGCGAGCAAGGTGCGCACCGCCTCCATGGCGTCTTCCCGCGACGGGCGGCGCTTGGTTTTAAGGTCTATGGTTTCCGCGGTCATGGTTGTCCGTCTCCTTATTAAATCTCATTAAGGGCGCGGGCGAGCTTTGCGGTTTCAATCGCCGCCAACATCGCCTCTGCGCCTTTGTTGCCGGCTTTCGTCCCGGCGCGTTCGACAGCCTGTTCAATGGTGTCCGTCGTGAGCACGCCGAAGGCGACGGGAACGCCGCTCGCCGCGCCGGCCGCTGCAACGCCCTTCGCCGCTTCGCCGGCCACATAGTCGAAATGCGGGGTTGCGCCGCGAATGACGCAGCCAAGGCACACAACGGCGTCGTACCGGCCGCTGTCGGCAAGCTTGCGCGCCGCGAAGGGAATTTCATACGCCCCCGGAACGATGGCGAGATCGATGTCGTCGTCCTTCACGCCATGGCGAATGGCGGCGTCTTTCGCGCCGGCGACGAGCTTGTCGACAATAAAGTCATTCCAGCGGGTGGCGATGATGCCGAACTTCAGGCCGGTGGCGATCATATCGCCTTCGAAAATGCGTCCCATGATTTATCCTCACACAGCTTGTTGATTGGGGGCGCCGCTCTGCTCGGTCGCGCGGCGGTAATCCTGAATGGCCTTGACGGAGACGATCCCAAGGCCGTGTTTGGCGGCGAACCGCTCCAAATCCGGCAGGCGGGCCATGGTTCCGTCGTCGTTCATAATCTCACAAATCACCGCCGCGGGCGTGAGGCCGGCGAGCCTGGCGAGGTCGACGCTGGCTTCGGTCTGGCCGTCCCGCTCCAACACGCCGCCGTCCCGGGCGCGCAAGGGGAACATGTGGCCGGGGCTGACAATATCCGCAGGGCCGCTGTTCGGATCGATCAGGGTTTGCACCGTATGGGAGCGGTCTGCAGCGGAGATCCCCGTGGTGACGCCTTGCGCGGCTTCCACGGAAACTGTGAACGGCGTTCCGAAGCCGGACTGATTGTCCTCCTGTGGCACCATCAGTTTAAGATCGAACCGGTCGATCAGGGCGCCGGCCATGGGGCAGCAGATAAGGCCGCGCCCGTGCATGGCGCAGAAATTGATCGCATCGGGCGTCGCGAACTCCGCTGCGATCGCAAGGTCGCCTTCGTTCTCACGGGTCTCGTCATCGACAATAATAACGAAATGTCCGGTCTTATAGGCGGCGATGGCCTCGGGAATGGACAGCATGGACATGTTCTGCATATCTCCTTGTTTTACGTAAACCCATTTTCGGCAAGCGTTGCACGGGTGAGCCCGCCGGCGGGCGATGTCTTGCCGGCGAGCAGCTTTTCAACATATTTGCCGAGGATATCGACTTCCAGATTGATCCTGTCCCCAACCTTGCGCCGCGGCAGGACGATATGGTTTTGGGTGTAGGCGATCAGCGTGACGTTGAACCAGTCCGCCCCCGTTTCAACAACGGTGAGGCTCGTCCCGTCGATGGCGATATAGCCCTTGGGCACGATATAGCGCATCAACTCTTGCGGCGCGGAAATTGCGACCCACAGGGCGTCTTCATCGGGGGTGAGAGATTTGACCTGACCTGTGGCGTCCACATGGCCTTGCACATAGTGCCCGCCGAGCCGTGTCGACGGCGTGACGGAGCGTTCCAGATTGACGGCCGCCCCGGGGCTGAGATCCTCAAGATTGGTTTTCGCCCGTGTTTCCGGGGCGAGGCCGACGCGAAACGTCTCGCCTGCCAAGTCGGTCACGGTGAGGCAGACCCCGTTCACGGAAATCGAATCGCCAAGCATCGTTCCGTCCAGAACCTTTTTCGCACGGATCGTAAGGTCATAGCCCTTGTCGCGTTTTTCAACGGCGCTGACGGCGCCGATTTCTTCTACGAGGCCTGTAAACATGTCGCCTCCTCTTCTAGGTTTAATGCAGCCTGCTGAGCGATTGGCCGGCCACGGATAAATATGTCGTCTCCGAGACGCTCTAACTCTTTGATGTCAAGGCGCAGCGCGTCCGCCAGGGCGTCGGGACCTGCGCCGGCGACAGCGGTCTTCGGGCCGCCGATGATGACCGGCGCCAGAAACGCCCAGACTTCGTCGACAAGTTTGGCGTCGAAAAATGCGCCCAATATGTTCGCGCCGCCCTCCACCATGAGACAAACAATATCCCGGTCGGCCAGGGCGGTGAGGAGCGCTTTAAGATCAACGCGCCCGGACGCATCGGCGGGCAAGCGTAAGACTTCAACGCCGTGGGCCGCCATGGCCTCGTCAAAACGCGCCGGGGCTTTATCCGTTGTAACGATCAGCTTGTCGCCGGGCAGATCGCCTGAAACCAGCCGGGCGGTCGTCGGCGTGCGCCCCGTGCTGTCCAGCACCACCCGCAGCGGGTGCGCCGGCGCCGCGCCCAAAGCCAGGGACTTTGGCCGGGCGGTGAGCGCAGGGTCGTCCGCAAGCACCGTATCGACGCCCACCAAAATAGCGTCCGCCGCATGGCGCAGATCATGGGCCCGCGCCCTTGAGCCCGGCCCGGTGATCCACTGGCTGTCGCCGGTGCGGGTGGCGATCTTGCCGTCGAGGCTGGCGGCGAATTTCACCACAATATGGGGCCGGCTCTTCGTGACACGGGTGAGCCAGAACCGGTTCATATCTTCGGCCTCATGCGCCAGAAAACCGCCGCTTGTTTTGATTCCGGCGGCCTCCAGGGTCGCGTGACCTCCTGCGGCGGCAGGGTTCGGGTCCGCCACGGCGTAGACCACTTCCGCGATTTTTGAGGCGATGAGGGCTTTGGTGCAGGGCGGTGTACGGCCGGTGTGGTTGCAAGGCTCAAGGGTGACATAGGCCGTCGCGCCCCGGGCGGCGGCGCCGGCCTGCGCCAGGGCTTCAACTTCCGCATGGGGGCCGCCGGGATACGCATGCCAGCCTTCGCCGACAATCGCGCCGTCTTTTACGATCACGCACCCCACCATGGGGTTGGGACTGGTATATCCCTCCGCCCGTTTGGCGAGGGCGATTGCGCGTCGCATATATGTGTCCGGGCCGTCAGCCACAAAAAAACCCCGTTGCTCGGAGGAGCTTCGGGGCGGCATACGACAAGTTGACGCCCGGCTTTCATCGCCAAGAGCGTAGATCTGACGCACTTTGACCTATGCGCCAGCATATTCGCGCCATCGAAACGGCGCGCCTGTCGTCGGACCTTCTCCCATCCGGACTGTACCGTCGGCGCAGAAATCTCATCTGCTCCACCCCAAGGGACTTCCCACATGTTGGAAAGCGGGCCCAGAGGGGTCGCGGGCTTACCAAAAACGCCTTTCGGGCGATTTTAGATCACCGCCGGTCGGGAATTGACGCAAGCTGCGCCTCACCCTGCCCCGAAGATCCTATAATCTGCGAACCTCAGTTCGCATGTCTAATATAATTCAAATGAAGCGTTGTGCAAATGCGTCTGCGCAGAAGGGGTTTGAGGAGGCGTCGCCGCTTAAACGGCGCAATACAGCATCAAGCGTTGCATGATGTAAGTGAGTAATCACTTTTATTTTGAAGTGAGCGCAAGAGTTTACAGGAGCGATTTCAAATTTTTGGCGATTTCTCGGCGGTATGCGATGTTAACGGGGAGGGCTGGCGGAACTGGAGGCGCCGCTCTTTTGGGTTCGCCAAACATAAGCATCGTTCGACATGGCAGGGTGGAGGCGCGGC
>JBCDBL010000075.1:0-21569 GCA_039183635.1 Pseudomonadota bacterium | reverse complement strand
GATGTGCTGATGCGCCACCCCCATGTCTGGATTCTCAGCGACGACATGTATGAGCACATCGTCTATGACGATTTCAAATTCGCAACGCCTGCGGAGGTGGAGCCGGCGCTCTACGATCGCACGCTGACAATGAACGGCGCCTCGAAGGCTTACGCCATGACGGGCTGGCGGATCGGGTATGCGGCTGGGCCGGAAAAACTCATTAAGACAATGGCGAAGCTGGAATCGCAATCCACATCCAACCCCTGCTCCGTCAGCCAATGGGCGGCCGTCGCCGCCCTGAACGGCGACCAGGGTTTCCTCGCCGAACGCAATGCTGTTTTTAAACAGCGCCGCGATTTGGTCGTCTCCATGCTGAATGAGGCCGAAGGGCTGGAATGCCTTACGCCTGAGGGCGCATTTTATGTCTATCCGTCGTGCGCCGGCGCCATCGGCAAGACAACGCCGGAAGGCAAGACCATCGAAACGGACGGCGACTTCGCCGCCGCGCTTTTGGAGGCTGAGGCCGTTGCGGTCGTTCATGGCGAGGCGTTTGGCTTGTCTCCGTTTTTTCGGATTTCCTATGCAACGTCGACTGAGGCTTTAGAAGAGGCGTGTACGCGCATCCAGCGGTTCTGCGGGTCTTTGAAATAAGAACACCCCCACCAACCCCTCGATCATTCCCGCACAGGCGGGGATGGCCGGGGGTGTGAGGACTGCGCTCATCGGTTTTATCGATGCGGCGCGTCGATATTATTTGTTTGCTTCACTCCTGCCCCGCACATATGTGTTTTTCATCGAAACCTTACGACGGGAGATGAGCTATGGCTGAAGTCAACACGGGATTGTCCGAAGAGCAGCGCGCCGGCGTGGCGGAGGCTTTGAACAAGCTTCTGGCCGATACGTACACGCTGTATCTCCAAACGCATCGCTATCACTGGAATGTGACAGGGCCGATGTTCAACACGCTCCACACCATGTTTGAAGAGCAATATCGTGAGATGTGGGCCGCTGTCGATGAGGTGGCGGAACGCATCCGGGCGCTGGGCGCCTTCGCTCCGGGGTCCTATGAGGCGTTTGCAGAGCTGACAGAAGTTAAATCCGGCGACAACTCCACACCGAGTGCGCAAACGATGATCGCGAATCTTTTGGAGGGCCATGAAACGCTTGTGCGCCGCGCCCGACAAGCCCTTGAGGTTGCCGACGCCGCCGATGACGCAGCGACGGAGGATCTGATTACGGTTCGCATTCAAACCCACGAAAAGACAGCGTGGATGTTGCGGGCGATGCTGGGTTAGATGATATTTTTTCCTGAATGTTGTCGCCGATAAAATTTGGCGCGTACAAAAAAGCCGGACCGTTTATCAACGGTCCGGCAGTGGTCGAGCAAATGGTTCGGAGGGTCCAATGCTCGAAACTAAAAAATAGCATCCCAGATGTAGTAAGGGCTTGATTTTCAAATTTCTATTGAAAATGGAACAATACAGCTATGCGCTGACCGCATTGCTCTGCGCATTTTGCTCTGATGTCTTGTCATTCCATTCTCCGCTTATGGCGACAAGAAACTCCCGAAAGACGCTATGGCGCTTGGAATGCCGCATATTTTCCGGATAAATCATGAAAATATCGACGCCTGGCGTCTTTTCTTTCGGCAACACCCGCGTCAACCGTACATCTGAATCGCCGAGATAAGCAGGCAATCCGACGATTCCAGCCCCGCTGGCGGCGGCGAGATATAAGGCGTAAATGCTGTTCGCCCGGAGCGCGGGGTCACGCGGATTGTCTTCCGGCCGTGCGGCCAAAGCCGCCCAGTTCACGCCCTTGGCCGGTTTTATCGAGGAAGCCCCGTACATCAAGACATCATGGTCGTCGAGATCGCAGGGGCTGCCGGGAAACCCACGCTGTGCGATATATGTTTTTGCAGCATACAACTTATAGTCGACTGTGAAGAGCTTTCGACAGACATGATCCAGCTGTTGCGGTCGCACCGACGACAAGATTACATCCGGCTCGATGATGTTGTAGTTCACGTCATCGTCGGTCAGATCGAGACGAATCTCAATTTCCGGATAGGCGCGCCTGAAGTCTGCAAGTTTCGGTGAAAGCCAGGACGAGCCTAGGGACACCGGGCATATAACACGCAGCACGCCGCTTGGATTTTGTACGCAATCATCCAATTTGGATCGGGTTCGGGACAGCGTTGCGGCGACGTCCGAAGCGGCTTTGTACAAAAGCTCGCCTTGTTCGGTGAGGGACAGTCCTCTGGCGTGCCGAACGAATAAAGGATGCCCGAGGCTGTCTTCCAACGCGCTAATGTTCCGGCTGACGGCGGACTGGCTCATGCCCAATATTTTCGATGCGGCCGTCAGGCTGCCTGTGCCGGCCACCGCATGAAATAGTCTGAGCTTGTCCCAATCCATATGCCTAACACCAGGTTTGCACCTTCGCAGTTTACAAACCCTGTCCTCCGCGCGCAGTACGCATCGTCGAGCGACATGAACGTTTTATCCGATATCGTGCGGAATTTCCCCATGTGCGCCCGCGATATGACGCGTTGTTATTTGGTCTTTTACAACATCCACCATAGGGCCCATGCAAAGAATGTGCAAAAACCATTTGAAATGGGGCGTTATTCTGCGGCGGTTTGCATTGCTTCGCGTTCAGCCAGGTGTTTTTCCGCTTCAAGAGCCGCCATGCAGCCCATGCCGGCGGCTGTCACAGCCTGGCGATAGATCTCATCGGTCACGTCGCCGGCTGCGTAAACGCCGGGAATGGAGGTCGCTGTTGAGTCCGGCGAGGTAACGATATAACCGCTGTCTTTCATCTCGACCTGCCCCTTGAAGAGCTCTGTCGCCGGGGCGTGGCCGATGGCGACGAAAAAGCCGTCGGCGGCGATGTCTTGCGTCTCGCCGGTTTTGGTCGATTTGAGGCGCAGGCCCGTGACCCCTTTCGGGTCCTCATCGCCGAGCACCTCCTCAACTTCATGGTCCCAGATGACCTCGATCTTCTCGTTTTTGAAAAGCCGGTCCTGGAGAATTTTCTCCGCCCGCAGACTGTCGCGCCGGTGGACGAGCGTGACCTTTTCGGCGAAGTTCGTGAGGAACAAAGCCTCCTCCACGGCTGTGTTGCCCCCGCCGACGACGGCGACTTTTTTTCCGCGATAAAAGAACCCGTCGCATGTGGCGCAGGCCGACACGCCGGCGCCTTGAAAATGCTCTTCAGACGGAAGACCCAGCCATTTCGCCTGGGCGCCGGTGCAAATTATTAGAACGTCCGCGGTGTAGATGGTCCCTGAATCGCCGTGAAGGCGCACGGGCCGGGCGGCGAGATCCGCTTCGACAATGGTGTCGTTCACCATCTCCACGCCCACATGTTCGGCCTGTTTTTGCATTTGCTCCATCAGCCAGGGGCCCTGAATGACGTCCGCGAAGCCGGGATAGTTTTCAACCTCTGTGGTGATGGTGAGCTGTCCGCCGGGCTGCAGGCCGTGGACGAGGACCGGCTTCAACATCGCCCGGGCGGCGTAGATGGCGGCGGTGTATCCGGCGGGGCCGGAGCCGAGGATCAGAACTTTGCTGTGTTTTTCATTGGCCATGGAAGGAAACTCTTCGTGGAACGTCGTGACATATTTTTCGCCGAGCGGCCCTCTTATGTGTTCCATCGCGCCGCCGGGCGCAAGGGGGCGTTAACGCTCTTGTGAGCCGTATTGACGGTGTCTGCGCCACAGATTCAACACCTTCGCCGCTGCGGTCTCGGTCTCGCGCAGCGGCGCATAGGACCATGTGTTCAGCTTGCCGTCCTCAAAAGGCCTCGAAATTCCCATGCTTTCCAGACGCGCATGGAACACCTCGAATTTCGCGGAGCCTCCGTCAACCTGCAGGATGTGCACAGGCTCACCGGTGAAAGCCGCGTCGGTCGCCATGTTTGTCGAATCCGCCGTCACGAGAATATGATCGGCAAGGCCAAGCATGCCGAAATAGGGGTTTTCGAGGGGCCCTTCCGGGGTTTCAAGGGGCGCGCCGTTCCAAAAAAACACGTTGGACAGGCGCGACAGTTCTTCGCGTAGAATGCGCTCGTTCACCTCCCCTGTGCGGCGCGAAGTGGTGACCATTAAATAGGCGCCGCCGCGGGCAAGCCGCGCCAGAGCCTCGCCGATATGTTTGGCGCGCGGGGCGGACAGTTTGTGCGCTTTACTGCGCCCGCCGATCAGCGCGGCGACCCGCGGGCCGTCATGGTTCGGCAAAAGCGTTTGCAGCTTGTGCGCGTCGGCGAGAATATCGTCTTCCTGCAGTCGGTTCGGCGCGCCGACCATCGTGACGACATTGTCGCCTTTGATGTCGTCATGGGCGGGGGGAACGACCGCGCCGAACAGGTCCGCCGGGGCGCGGGGGTCCTGAGTTTGTACGGTGAACATGGCGGGGTGTTTCTTCCGCATGGCGATCGTATAGGGGATTGACAGCCGTCCTGCGGCGATCCAAAGATCCGGCCAGACCGGCAAAAGCGTCTCCGAACCTTTGGCGAATTTCGTAAACGGATCGCCCCAGGCCTGACGCGGCAGCCATCTGTATGGCGCTTTGACGGAAATATGCTTACGAACGATATTGAGAGGCGTCAGGCGTCCTATGGCCTCGGCAAGGCCAAGGGCCTGGTTCTCAATCCCCGCGCGGCCGTCGGTGACGACCCAGCATGTTTGTTCCATACCCCATCGCCCCGGTGGTCGCCAGGACTTCCCTCAGCCTACTGATAATAGTCGGTATGTGATCAAAGACCCCCGATTTTTCGCCGGGATGATGGGGGATATTTCAAATATATTCCACCTTTAAAATCTCGTAGGCGCGGGCGCCGCCGGGGGCGGCCACTTCGACCGAATCGCCCACTTCCTTGCCGATTAGGGCCCGGGCGATGGGGGAGGAGATGGAGATTTTGCCTTCCTTCACGTCCGCCTCGAAATCGCCGACGATCTGATATTTCACCTCTTCGTCGGTGTCTTCATCAACGATGGTGACGGTGGCGCCGAATTTCACGTCCTGGCCTTCCAGTTTGCCCACATCGATCACTTGCGCCCGGGACAGCTTGTCTTCCAGCTCCAGAAGTTGGCCTTCGATCCAGCCCTGACGCTCCTTCGCGGCGTGATATTCGGCGTTTTCCGACAAATCGCCATGGGCGCGCGCCTCGGCGATGGCTTGAATGACGGCCGGGCGTTCGACGGTCTTAAGGCGCTTCACCTCTTCGTCGATTTGGTCATAACCCACTGCGGTCATTGGTATTTTTTCCATTTCGTCCTCACCCTCGTCCTATGTGAAAGGCGTAAAAAAGAACGCGGCGATACTCATCTAAGCATCGCCGGCGCACGTTGCCTTTTTCGGGTTCTATAAAGTGTAGGATTGCAACGAGGCGACTTCAAGGGCGCCCGCGCGCAAGGATGCGATCGCCCGCACCGCCGAGGCGGCGCCCGCCAGGGTTGTGATACATGGAATTCTAAGTTGTAAAGCGGTTTGGCGGATGGATTTTGAATCCTTGATCGATTGCGCTGTTTCCGTGGTGTTGAAAATTAATTGCACATCGCCGTTCTTCAGGGCGTCGACAATATGCGGCCGACCTTCCAGCACTTTATTGACACGGGTCACCTCCACGCCTTGCGCGATCAGATATTCCGCCGTGCCGCCGGTGGCGATGATCGAAAAGCCCATATCGCAGAGCCGTTTGGCCGGCGCCACCATGCCAGATTTGTCCGAATCTTTAAGCGAGATGAACACGCACCCCTCCAGCGGCATTTTCACGCCCGCGCCCAGGAGGCTTTTCGCCCGGGCCTTGTCGAAATTGTCGTCGAGGCCCATGACCTCGCCGGTGGAGCGCATTTCCGGCCCAAGCACCGTGTCGACGCCCTGGAACCTGGCGAAGGGGAATACGACCTCTTTCACCGCCATATGGTCCGGCGCGTCTTCGGACAGGTTGAAGGGCCCGAGCTTTTCGCCCGCCATCGCCTTGGCGGCGATTTTGGCGACGGGATAGCCCATGGTCTTCGCCACGAACGGGACAGTGCGGGACGCGCGGGGGTTCACCTCCAGAAGATAAATATCATCGTCCTTGATGGCGTACTGAACGTTCATGAGGCCGACGACCTTCAAGGCCTTCGCAAGGAGGCGCGTTTGGCGCTTTAATTCGTCAATCGTGTTTTTGGTAAGCGTGTAAGGCGGCAGGGAACAGGCTGAGTCGCCCGAATGCACGCCCGCCTCCTCGATATGTTCCATCACCCCGGCGATCACGACATCCTCGCCGTCGGAAATCGCATCGACATCCACCTCGATCGCCTGCTGAAGGTAATGGTCGAGCAGCACCGGATCGTCGCCGGAGACCACGACGGCCTCGCGCATATAGCGGTTGAGGCTTTCATCATCGCGGACGATCTCCATGGCCCGGCCGCCCAGCACATAAGATGGGCGAATGACGAGGGGGTAGCCCACCTCCGCCGCGATGGCCTTGGCCTCACCCTCAGAATGGGCGAGGCCGTTTTTCGGCTGTTTCAGATTGAGGTCCTGAACCAGCTTTTGGAACCGCTCCCGGTCCTCGGCGAGGTCGATGGCGTCGACGGAGGTGCCGAGAATGGGGATGTCGGCGTTTTCCAGCGCGGTCGCCAGTTTCAAAGGCGTCTGGCCGCCGAACTGGACGATGACGCCCATCAATTCGCCATTGGCGCGTTCGGTTTCAATCAGCTCAATGACGTCTTCAGCGGTGAGCGGTTCGAAATAAAGCCGGTCTGACGTATCGTAATCGGTGGACACTGTCTCCGGGTTGCAATTCACCATAATCGATTCAACGCCGATCTCTGCGAGAGCGAAAGCGGCATGGCAACAGCAATAATCGAACTCGATGCCCTGGCCGATGCGGTTCGGACCGCCGCCGAGGATGACGACTTTTTTGCGGCCCGTCGGCTCGGACTCGCATTCCGGCGCCCGGCCGAAGGCGGCGGGCTCGTAGGTGGAATACATATAGGGCGTTTTCGCTTCAAATTCCGCCGCACACGTATCGATGCGCTTGTAGACGGGGCGCACGTCAAGGCCGCGGCGCAATTCGCGCACTTCAATCTCTGTACCCTCGGCGAGCTCCGCCAGCCGTTTGTCGGAAAAGCCCATGCCCTTCAGTTTGGAAAGGCCGTCGGCGTCCTGGGGCAGGCCGTTCTGGGCGATGAGGCGCTCCGCCTCGACAATGCCCTGGATTTGTTCGAGGAACCACGGGTCGTAGCTTGTCACTGTCTGCACCTGCTCGATGGAGAGGCCCCGGCGAAACGCTTCTGCGGCGAGGCGCAAACGGTCCGGCGTCGGCGTCGCGAGGGAGGCGCGGAAAATATTGGGGTCTTCTTCGCCTTCTGCGCCCGGCACCTCTATGGGGTCGAGACCGCTGAGGCCGGTCTCCAAAGACCGCAATGCTTTTTGCAGGCTTTCCTGAAACGTCCGGCCAATGGCCATCGCTTCGCCCACGGATTTCATGGCGGTGGTGAGGATGGGTTCGGCGCCCGGGAATTTCTCAAAGGCGAAGCGCGGAATTTTGGTGACGACGTAATCGATGGTCGGCTCGAACGAGGCCGGCGTCGCGCCGCCGGTGATGTCGTTTTCAAGTTCGTCCAGCGTGTAGCCGACAGCGAGCTTCGCCGCGACCTTGGCGATGGGGAAGCCCGTGGCTTTGGAGGCAAGCGCCGAGGACCGGGACACTCGTGGGTTCATCTCGATGACGACCAGGCGTCCGTTGTCCGGGTTCACCGCAAATTGGACGTTGGAGCCGCCGGTTTCCACCCCGATCTCCCGCAACACCGCGATCGAGGCGTTGCGCATGATCTGATACTCTTTGTCCGTCAGGGTCAGCGCCGGGGCGACCGTGATGGAATCCCCCGTATGAACGCCCATGGGGTCCACGTTTTCAATGGAGCAGATGATGATGCAATTGTCGGCTTTATCGCGCACCACCTCCATCTCGAACTCTTTCCAGCCGAGCAGGCTTTCGTCGATCAGCACCTGAGAGGCCGGGGAGGCGTCGAGGCCCGCCTTGACGATATGTTCGTACTCTTCCTTGTTGTACGCGATGCCGCCGCCGGTGCCGCCGAGGGTGAACGCGGGGCGAATGATGGCGGGCAAGCCAATATCATCGAGGACGGACATGGCATCGGCAATGCCGGCGGCGTAATCGTAATCCACCGTCTCGCCAGCCTCGTTCTTCACCGGCGGGGCGGATACGATGCAGGCGCGCGGGTTCTCAAGGCCGATTTTGTCCATCGCCGCCCGGAATTTTTCCCGGTCCTCGGCCTTTTCAATGGCGTCGGCTTTGGCGCCGATCATCTCAACGCCGTGCTCCTCCAAAACGCCCATGCGTTCGAGGTCGAGGGCGCAGTTCAGGGCCGTCTGTCCGCCCATGGTGGGCAACAGCGCGTCGGGTTTTTCCTTGGCGATGATTTTCGCAACGAAATCCGGGGTGATCGGCTCGATATAGGTGGCGTCGGCGAGCTCCGGGTCCGTCATGATGGTGGCGGGGTTGGAGTTCACCAGAATTATTCTGTACCCCTCCGCTTTCAGGGCCTTGACGGCCTGGACGCCGGAATAATCGAACTCGCAGGCCTGGCCGATGACGATGGGCCCGGCGCCGATGATGAGAATGGAGGAAATGTCCGTCCGTTTGGGCATATTTTTATGTGAACTCCGCCAGTAGTTTACGCGCCCGCGCGGCCATGGCTTTGGAGCCGCCATGGGCGAGGGGGTGGGATATGAAGTCTTTCGCCTTGTCCCTGGGATAAAGGCCGGCTTCCGCCAAGTCGTAAACACCCTGCAAGGCGCAGGTGCGCACGATCGAGCTTTTGTCTTTCATATAGAGCGAAAACAGCCGCGCGGCCTCTTTGCCCTGTTCTTTGGTGAGCTGCAATCGCGCCACGATCTTCGAAAACTGTTCCCGCACCTCCCATTGCGTGTCCGGGCCCATCTCCTTGAAAATGCGATCGACGTGGGCTTGCAAAACGTCCGGGTCAGCCTTGGCCACTTGCATCAGGGCGTGGGCGGCGTGGGATTTCACTGTGGCGTCGCCGTCTTTCAGGCAATCGAGCAGTGCGCCAGCTGCTTCCGGGTGCGCCAACACATGTGCCGCCACGTCGCCCGCGCGCGCGACTTCTTTGCGATCGCCCTCTTGGAGAAGTGCGGCGATCTCAGCATGTTCGGCCTGTACGGTCATTTAGGCGGCGGCTTTCAGGGAGCTGACGAAGCGTTCAAAAAGGTAAAAACTGTCCTGGGGCCCCGGCGAGGCCTCCGGGTGGTATTGCACCGACGACACCGGCTTGTCTTTTAAGGCGATGCCGCAATTGGTGCCGTCGAAGAGGGACACATGGGTCTCCTCAACGCCGTCGGGCAGGGTGTCCCGGTCCACGGTGAAGCCGTGGTTCATGGAGACGATCTCCACCTTGCCCGTGGCGAGGTCTTTGACCGGGTGGTTCGCGCCATGGTGCCCTTGCGGCATTTTCTTGGTTTTCGCGCCCAGCGCCAGAGCCAGCATTTGGTGGCCGAGGCAGATGCCGAACACCGGCAGGCCGGCGTCGATCAGCTGACGGATCACCGGCGCGGAATGCTCCGCCGTCGCCGCCGGGTCGCCGGGGCCGTTCGACAACAGGACGCCGTCGGGCTTCAGGGCGAGGATCTCGTCGGCCGGCGTCAGGGCCGGCACGACGCTGGCGCGGCAGCCGGCGGCGGCGAGATTGCGCAGGATGTTCGCTTTGATCCCGTAATCGATGACGACCACATGAGGACCGGTTGCGGGCGGCGCGCCATAGCCTTTGTCCCATTCCCAGGCGTTCTCTTTGGGTTTGAACGGCGCGGCGGCGGTCAAGTCCTTGGCCAGGTCCCGGCCTTCCAGCCCGCCCCACTGGGCGGCCCGTGCGGTCAGGGCGGCGCGGTCGAACTCCCCCACGGGGCTGTGGGCGATGACGCCATGGGGCATGCCTTTTTCCCGGATGAGGCGGGTGAGCGCCCGCGTGTCGATCCCGCTGAGCCCGATGATCCCCCGGCGTTTCAGCCAGGCGCCGAGGTCGAGGCGGGCGCGGTAATTCGACGGGCTGGTCACATCGGCGCGGAACACGGCGCCCCGGGCGGCGGTCGCCGCGGCGGGGGAGGCGTTTTCGACGTCCTCCTCATTGGCGCCGACATTGCCGATATGGGGAAACGTAAAGGTGACGATCTGGGCGGCGTAGGATGGGTCGGTGAGGATCTCCTGATAGCCGGTGATGGCGGTGTTGAAACATACCTCGCCGACCGTTTCGCCGACAGCGCCGAGCCCGACGCCCTCGAACACCGTACCATCGGCCAAAGCGAGGAGACCGGTGGGGCGCGGCGCGGCGGCTTGACTCAATTTCATTCGTGGTTATCTCTCTTTGAACCGATTTTTGAAGAGGCGATTGCGCCTCGCGCGTCGCGCCCGTTAACGGGTTTCCGGCGCGCAAATTGCCGGGAACCTAAGGGAAACCGTTAACAGGGTCAAGAACAATCGGTTCTTAAATTACTTAATAAAAACAAAGGGTTGAGGTTTGTCCCGGCGCGCGGTTGCGTTTAGGTTCACATGCTGGCCATTGGAGACGACATGACGTTACGACAGGATATCAATGATGCGATGAAGACCGCCATGAAGGAGAAGGATCAGGTGCGCCTGTCCACCCTTCGGCTTGTCAACGCCGCCATTAAGGATCGCGACATCGCCGCCCGGTCCGAGGATCGGTGTGACGGCGTCACCGATGAGGAAATCCTTGCGGTGCTCACCAAGATGGTGAAGCAGAGGGACGAGAGCTTCAAAACCTATGAGGAGGCCGGACGTTTGGATCTTGCCGAGCGTGAGCAGACCGAATCGGAAATCATCAAAAGCTTTCTGCCGCGGCAATTGTCGGAGGATGAGATTCAGCAGGCGGTCGCCGGGGTCGTCGACGAATTGGAGGCGGACGGCCTGAAAGATATGGGCCGTTGCATGGGCGCTCTAAAGCAGCGTTACGCCGGCTCCATGGATTTCGGCCGCGCCGGCGCGTTGATGAAGGAGCGTTTGGGGTAATTCAAAGAAAGCCGCTCATCCTGGCTTGAGGCCGGGATCTTGGTCCGAAACATACGCACTTAAGTCACCACATGTAAGAAGTGTCATCCCAGCGAAAGCTGGGATCCAGGGGCCGCATATTCTAAGTTTGTCGCCCCTGGACCCTGACGTTCGTCAGGGTGACGTTTGTGCGTGTGGGAAGATTTGCAATCTTATTTTCAAGCTCTAATGCGTAATCACCCTGTCCATCTCTTTGGCCTGGGCCACCCACTTGTCCACTTCCGATTCGGCGGGCGCGCGGCGGGCGAGCTTTTTGTCCTCGTTCACCTCTTTCATTTTCGCCGTCAGGTTATCGGCGCGTCGTTGCGCCAGTTCCGGCACGCTGTCGACGCCTGCGGCCTCAAGAAGTTCGGCGAATTCCTCACCGACGCCTGAAATGCGCATCAGGTCCGCCTGGTTGGCCCAGCGCAGAACCAGCTTTTCGGAAATACCTGTGGCCTCGGCGAGGGCGGTGCGGCCTTTTTTGTCGGCGGCGGCTTTCAAATAATCGTCCGTCGTTTTGATGCCCTGCTCTTCAAGCTTGGCTGCATAGGCCGGACCGATACCTTCCACTTCGGTGATCTTGTAAGACATGAAGCGTCTTCTCCTTTCCACTCCGCGCGGCGCGTCAGACGCGGGCGCGTTCCATTAAACCCTTGTAATACAAGGCCCTGATTCCACTCCTGAACACAATCCGGTCATATTCTCCGACCTACGATGAACGCGTCAAAGGCGGGGGCCTTGTCGGGCGGGGGCAAGGAGAAGGAGACAGCGTATGACCGTGCTTTTCAACCATCTGACGCCAAAACTTGCAGCCGGCGCCGTTATTTTGGCGGGAATGTTCGCCGCCGGAGGGGCTGAGGCCGCCTCAAGTTATTTGTCCTGCTCGTCGTTTGGCAAAGGCCGAGCTTATTGCAACGCCAGCGTCGCCATCGGCGATGTGAAAGTCTATCGCGTTTATTCCAAGGCTGATTGCCGGTACGGCAAATCCTGGGGCTATGACCGCCATGGGGTTTGGGTCGATCGCGGCTGCCGGGCCCAATTCAAAGTGGTTCATGCCGGTTACGGCGGCAAGGGATACGGCAAGGGCGGCTATGACAAAGGCTATGGATACGACAAGGGATACGGCAAAGGGTACGATGAGGGGTATGGCAAAGGCTATGGCCAGGGGTACGGGAAGAGCGGTAAGAAAAAAGGCTACGATCGCGATGAAGGTTATGGCTATGGCGGCGGGCGCGTCAGCCGCGCCGACGCCGTAGACCTGTGCGCCGCTTACGCGCGACGGCAAATCCGCCATGACGGCGGCCGCAAGCCCAGGATCGAAACCGTCAGGAAGGTCAATCGTCTCGACTATGACAGCTTCCGTGTGCGCGGCGTCGCCTCCGGCCGCTTCTACGGCGACCGGGACGCCTGTCCGTTTGTCTGCAAAACCGACGGTTATAGGGTGACGCGGTTCCGGTTTTTGTAGTCCACACTCCCACCCGCCCGTCCCGGCTCCAGGCCGGGGCGCGCAACTCACAAAGCTTCAATTCCAATCCTTGGTAAAATTCATAAGCGGCAATGAACGTCACCCCAGCCAAAGCTGGGATGTGAGGAGCGGCATACGCGGAGCCAAGCGGTCCCTGGATCTTGGCTTTCGTCACGAGGACGATCGACGATGTGGATAGGGTTTGCGAAACATTCAGCTTGTTTTGTGCTGACGCCAATATATCCAAACAAAAAATCTCTCGAAACTTTGCGCAAGAGCGTGCTATGGGAGCCGCCATGGCGAATGTGATGGCATATGACGGCATGATGAGAAGTCGGCGAATTATACGCCCGGCCGGCGCTTGAGGGACAAGCGCGGGACCGGGCTTTGACGTTTAGAGCCGGCGCGAGACCCCGCGCCTCATTATGACACCTTCTCATCAATGACGAGATTTCCATGACCAATGACAAAAACCGCGACAGCCAGGACGGCGCGCGCGATTACAAATCCACACTGTTTCTCCCCGAGACCGATTTTCCCATGCGGGCGGGTCTGCCGAAAAAAGAGCCGGAGCTGCTCGCCCGCTGGGCCGAGATGGGGCTCTATAAACGCCTGCGCGAAGATGCGGCGGGCCGGCCGCAATTCGTCCTCCATGACGGACCGCCTTACGCCAACGGGCATCTGCATACCGGGCACGCTCTCAACAAGATCCTGAAGGACTTCGTCGTGCGCACCCGACAGATGATGGGGTGTGATTCGAACTACGTGCCCGGCTGGGACTGTCACGGTCTGCCCATCGAATGGAAAGTGGAGGAGGCTTACCGCGCCAAAGGCAAAGCCAAACGCGACGTGCCGGTGGAAGAGTTCCGGGCCGCCTGCCGGGCGTATGCGGAAAAGTGGGTCGGAATTCAAAACAAAGAATTCCAGCGCCTAGGGATAGAAGGCGACTGGAGCAGGCCTTACACGACGATGGCCTTCGCCGCCGAGGCGTCCATCGTTGAAGAGTTTTTAAAGTTCGTCATGTCCGGTGCGGTCTATCGCGGCTCCAAGCCGGTGATGTGGTCCCCGGTGGAGGAAACGGCGCTGGCCGAGGCGGAGGTGGAGTACGCCGACCATGTCTCCCCCACCATCTGGGTGAAGTTTTCGGTGCAGCCTGAAAAGGCTGGCGGCGGCGCGGCGCCGGAAGCGCTTGCCGATGCGAAAGTCGTCATCTGGACCACAACGCCCTGGACCATCCCCGGCAATCGCGCGGTCTGTTATTCAAAGCGCATCGCCTACGGACTTTATGAGGTGACCGAAGCGCCTGAAGACAATTGGGCGTTGCCGGGCGACAAAATCGTTCTTGCCGACGCGCTGGCTGAAGATGTGAAAAACGCCGCCCGGATAGAAGGGTGGACCCGCGTGTGCGATGTCACGGCGGAGGATTTGGAAGGGCTTGTCCTTAAACATCCCTTCAACGGGGAGGGGTATGATTTCGACGTGCCGATGCTCGCCGGCGATCATGTCACCGACGAGGCGGGCACCGGTTTCGTCCACACCGCTCCCGGCCACGGCGCCGATGACTATCTTGTCTGGCGCATGAACGGGTATACGGAGATTCCCGAAACCGTCGGCCCCGACGGCGCCTACTTTGACGATGTGCCGCTGTTCGGCGGGCAAGGGGTGCTGGTCACCGAAGGCAAAAAGAAGGGCAAGGACGGACCGGCCAACAGCGCGGTCATCGACAAGCTGGTTGAGAAAAACGCGCTGTTGGCGCGCGGGCGGCTCACCCATTCTTACCCTCACTCCTGGCGATCCAAAGCGCCGCTCATCTTTCGGAACACGCCGCAATGGTTCGTGTCCATGGACCGACAGGAAGAGGGCGGAACGTTGCGGGAAAAGGCGCTGGCCGCCATTTCCGACACCAAGTTTTACCCGCCGCAAGGGGAAAACCGCATCCGCGCCATGGTGGCGGACCGGCCGGACTGGCTGTTGTCCCGTCAGCGCGCCTGGGGCGTGCCGCTCGCCATGTTCGTATCGAAATCCGGCGAAATCTTAAAAGACGAGGCGGTGAATGCGCGCATCATCGCGGCTGTAAAAGACCGCGGCGCCGACGCCTGGTTCGAGACGCCGGCGGAAGAGTTTTTGGGCGATGCGCATAATCCTGACGACTATGAGAAGGTCACGGACATTCTCGATGTCTGGTTCGATTCCGGTTCCACTCATTCGTTTGTTCTTGAACAACGACCGGACCTGAAATGGCCTGCGGACGTGTACCTGGAGGGCTCTGACCAACACCGCGGTTGGTTCCAGTCGTCCTTGTTGGAAGCGTGCGGCACCCGCGGCCGGGCGCCCTATGACGCGGTTGTGACGCACGGCTTCCTCCTCGATGAGGAGGGGCGGAAAATGTCGAAGTCCCTTGGTAATTCCGTGGACCCCGAACAAGTCATCAAACAGTCGGGCGCGGAGATCCTGCGCATCTGGGTGGCGAATTCTGACTATACGGAAGATTTGCGCATTGGACCTGAGATCCTGAAATCCGCGACGGACAGTTACAGGAAGCTGCGCAACACCGTTCGCTACCTTCTCGGCGCCTTGTCGGGTTTTGATGAAAGCGAGCGCGTGTCTGTGACGCAGATGCCGGAGTTGGAACGCTACATGCTGCATTCCCTGCACGTCCTCGATGAGGAAGTTCGGGCGGCCTATGAGGCGTATGACTATCGCGGCGCGTTCTCCAAGTTGTTCCATTTCTGTACTGTGGATTTGTCGGCGTTTTACTTCGATATCCGCAAGGATAGTCTGTACTGCGACCGTCCGGACGATCCGCGGCGCAAGGCGTGCCGCACCGTCATGGACGAGGTTTTCTCCTGTCTCACAGCATGGCTTGCGCCGATTTGTTGTTTCACCATGGAAGAGGCGTGGCTTACCCGGAACCCGTCAACGACGGCCTCGGTGCATTTGCGTCAGTTCCCTGTGACGCCGGAGGCCTGGCGGGATGAGGCGTTGGCCGGCAAATGGTCCAAAATTCGCACCGTGCGCCGGGTCGTCACCGGCGCCCTTGAGATTGAGCGGCGGGAAAAACGCATCGGCTCCAGCCTTGAGGCGGCGCCGACCATCTATGTGTCTGACGCCGATCTGTTCGCTGCGGTGGACGAGGCGGACCTGGCTGAAATCGGAATCACCTCCAGCGCGATCCTGGACTCCGAGGAGGGGCCAGCTAACGCGTTCCGGTTAGACGACGTGTCGGGCGTTGCGGTTCTGCCCGGCATGGCGGAGGGCGCGAAATGTCGTCGATGCTGGCGCATCTTGCCGGAGGTGGGCGCCCATCCGGTCTATAAAGATCTCTGCTATCGCTGCGCCGATGCGGTCGCCGCTCACGGAGGGAAAAATCAGTGAAGGCGTATGCGGACAAAGCAGTTTCAAGCCTAAAGCAGGCGGCCTCGGACGCCAGCACGAACCGGTGGTTTTGGCCGGCGCTCGCTTTTGCTCTTTTGATTTACGCTGTGGATCAGGCCTCGAAATACTGGATTTTGTACGTCTTTGAGTTGCCGGCCAAGCAGTCCGTTTCTGTCCTGCCGTTTTTCAATCTGTCGATGGTTTGGAACGAAGGGGTGAGTTTCGGCTTATTGGCCGGCGCCAACGCCCGTGTCCTGCTCAGCGTGTTTTCGGGCATTGTGGCGCTGGGTCTTATCTATTGGTTGGCGTCTTTGCGCCGACCTTTGCTCGCCTTTGCCGTGGGCGGTGTCATCGGCGGGGCGATCGGCAACTTGACGGATCGTATTATCCACGGCGCCGTGGTCGATTTTTTTGATTTTTCGGCGCTGTATTTTCCGTGGGTCTTCAATGTGGCGGACTCAGCGATCAGCGTGGGCGTCGTCTTCATACTCCTCGACGCTATTTTAACGCCCGAGGTTAAAGCCTCCGCTAAATCTCAGGATTAGGGGCGAGACGCTTTTCACAGCGGTCTGCGGCGGTTATAGTCCCGGCTCGTTGGGGTGTTCGGGCTCGGGGGCGGGCCTTTGACAAGGGAAGAAAATGTCGATGTCAGTAACGCGAGGTTTGGACCGGAAAGCCCGGGCCCTGTTGATTTTGGTCGCCGCCGGCGTCGCTTTGTCCGGTTGTGCGGGGCTGCGCAAGGCGCTCGGCATTGAAAAAAATCCGCCGGACGAGTTCGCGATCGTCACCAAGGCGCCTCTGGTGGTTCCTCCGGATTTCGCCCTAAGGCCCCCACGCCCCGGTGAAGCCAGGCCCCAGGAAACACGGCCGGAAGACCGCGCCCGCGCCGCCCTGTTCGGCGCAGCCGGCGGCGCCGGCGGCCTCGGCCCCACCGAGGGGGAGCGACTTTTGGTGCAAAAGGCGGGCGGGTTCAACGCTGATCCGAATATCCGCAAAATTCTGAACGCGGAGACCGGAGGTCTCGCCGATAAGGACCTCGCGTTCGCCAACCGGCTGATTTTCTGGCGCGTATCCGGCAATGAGATCGACTATGGTCCGGCGCCGCTGCCCGCCGAAGGCGCCGAGGAGTGGCTGGAGGCTCGCAAGACCTCCGTGGAGCAGGCCACCGGCGGCGAGCAGGTGACTATCGAACGGGAAAAGTCGAAGGTTCTGAACCTGCCCGGCGTTTTTTAGGCGTCTCTATAAGCGTAACCGCTCAAGGCTTTTTCCTGTCGCCATCGGCCCGGACCGTTGTCACAAGTCTGACTGGAGCCGGCGCAAAGACTCACGCAATATAGGGCCATGCCCGATCCCGTGCCTGAAATCCTGGCGCCGCCCGCGCCCTCCATCCGTCTTTTGCCGCCAGAAGCCGTCAACCGCATCGCCGCCGGCGAGGTGGTGGAGCGGCCGGCGAGCGCGGTGAAGGAGCTTGTCGAGAACGCCATCGACGCCGGCGCTCGCGCCATCGACATCGAGCTCAGGGACGGCGGCAAAAGTTATATCGGCGTCGCTGACGACGGTTGCGGCATGGACGCCGAGGCCTTGCAGGTCGCCGTGGAGCGGCACGCGACCTCGAAGCTTAAGCCCGGCGCCGACGGCGCCTACGACCTTCTCAACATCGCCACCATGGGCTTTCGCGGGGAGGCGTTGCCGTCGATCGGCGCCGTCGCCCGGCTCGACATCACCTCCCGCGCCGCGGGCGCCTCGGAGGCCTGGACGTTCTGCGTCCATGGCGGGGAGAAAATCGGGCCGAAGCCCGCCGCCTTTGGCGGGGCGGGCACGAAGATCGAGGTGCGCGATCTCTTCTACGCCACCCCGGCGCGTCTTAAATTTTTAAAGTCCGACCGGGCCGAGACCGGGGCGATCTCCGACGTGGTGAAGCGCCTCGCCATGGCGCGGCCGGAGATCGCGTTTTCTCTCACGTCCAATGGCCGGAAAATGCTGCGCCTGAAAGCCGAGCCGATCGGGGAGGACGGGCGGCTCGCCCGCCTCGCCGGGATCATGGGCGCGGAGTTCGGGGCGAACGCCATTGCGCTGAAAGCCGAACGCGAGGCGGTGACGCTCACCGGGTTCGCCGGCGTGCCGACCTTCAACCGCGGCCTCGCCGACATGCAATATCTGTTCGTCAACGGACGGCCGGTGCGGGACAAGCTGGTGGTGGGCGCCGTGCGCGCCGCCTACGCCGATTTCCTCGCCCGGGACCGCCATCCGGCGGTGGCGCTGTTCGTGGAGCTTGATCCGACCTCTGTGGACGTCAATGTCCATCCCGCCAAAACCGAGGTGCGTTTTCGGGACGCGGGGCTGGTGCGTGGGCTGATTGTCGGCGCCTTGCGCCACGCCCTCGCCGAGGCCGGCCACAGGGCCTCCACCACCACAGCGTCTTACGCCCTTGGCCGCCTGCAGGCGGGAGAGGCGCCGGGGAACCCCTATCGGGCGCGCCACGCCCACGCCACCGCGACGGAGCGCGCGGCCCTGGCGATGCTGCAAAGCCCGTTGGAGACGCCCCAGGGGCTCTCCGACAATCAGGCCGCCTTTGACGTGACGGACATGCCAAGCGCCCGCATCGACACTGCGTCGGCCTCTGCGCATGGCCCTGCGTCTGGCGAAGAGGAGCATGGCGCCCCAAGCCGCTTTCCCCTGGGCGCTGCGCGCGGGCAGGTCCACGCCACCTACATCGTCTCCCAGACCGAGGATGGTCTTGTCATCGTCGATCAGCATGCGGCCCATGAGCGGCTTGTCTATGAGCGTATGAAAGACCAAATGGCGGAAACCGGCGTCGCCCGCCAGGGGCTGTTGCTGCCGGAAGTGGTGGAGATGACCGAGGACGAAGCGGCCCGGGTGGCGGCGCGGGCGGCGGAGTTTGAGGAGCTTGGCCTCGTGCTGGAGCGGTTCGGCCCCGACGCCGTCGTCGTGCGCGAGGCGCCGGCCTTGCTCGGCGAGGTTGACATTGTCGGCCTTGTCCGCGCCCTTGCCGACGATCTCGCCGAGGCCGGGGAGGGCCTCAGCTTGAAGGAGCGCTTGCAGGAGGTATGCGGTACGATGGCCTGTTACGGCTCCGTGCGCGCCGGCCGCCGCCTGACGGTGGAGGAGATGAATGCGCTTTTGCGTCAGATGGAGGCGACGCCCCATTCAGGCCAATGCAACCACGGCCGGCCCACCTATGTGGAGCTGAAACTGACAGACATCGAGCGCCTTTTCGGCCGAAAGTGACCTGGACGCGCAGGTTGATCATGTCCTCCAGTTTTACGCCAGGACCGCTGGTCGGCGTTTGGTCGGATGCGCCGTTATTAGGCGTCGTCCATCCCAGAGGCGTCTGGACAACCATAAAATATTGATATGATTGCATTTTATTTTTGGCTGGCGCTTTGGCGGCGACTTGATTATAGTCTGGTTAAACTAGTTGTAATCACAACAAAATGCATCATTTTTTAACCGCCAGGCATCCGACATGAACGAAATCGCCGCCCTCACCGAGAGCCAAGTAGAAGAGTACGAGCATAACGGGGTCGTTTGTCTGCGGAATGTTATCCCAATGGATTGGATCGAGCTTTTGCGTATGGCGACGGAGGAGGCGATGCGCCGTCCTGGTCCGAACGCTGAAACCTATGGCGACACAGATCCGCCGCTGTTCTTCGGCGACCTCGATGTCTGGATGCGGAACGACAGGTTTAAGGAGTATGTTTTGCGCTCTCCGGCTGGCGCGCTTTGCGGCCAGGCCATGCAATCGAAAACGTCGCGGTTTTTCTACGACCAGCTGCTGGTCAAAGAAATCGGCAGCAGCGACAGAACCCCCTGGCACCAGGACCAGCCCTATTGGGCGGTGCGCGGCCGCCAGGTTTCATCGATATGGGTCCCGTTGGATGTCGTACCCGAAGAAAACGCTTTAGAGTATGTGCGCAAGTCTCATTTGTGGTCTGAGTTCAATCCGCAACATTTTAACGATCACACGCCCTATGAAGGCACGGGCCTGCCGTCCTTGCCCGACATTGAGGCCGATCGCGACGCATACGATATTGTCAGATACGGGATGGAGCCCGGGGACGCCCTTGTCTTTCAAGCAATGATCGTTCATGGCGCGCCGGGCAACGCCTCCGCCCAACACCGCCGCCGCGCTTACGCCACGCGTTGGATCGGCGACGATGCGCGCTACTACGAACGGCCAGGGGAAATGGCGATCCCGACGTTTGAAACACCGTTCAAAGACGGCGATCCGTACTCGGGCGATTTATTCCCTCTGGTGTATTCTGCTTAAACGGATAGTTTTTAAGTTAAAATCGCCTCTCATCCCACGGCGTTATGGTGAACCGCAGCACACAGACAGGTCTTTGCGGCCTTTTGAAACAAGACCAAGTCGCCGCTTTCCGCCTGAAAACGCTTTGTCGTAAACGCTTGCGACGACCTTTGTCTGATCTGCATCTTTTGCAATGCGCTTTAGAGTTTTTCGGGTATGGTATGCGCCGGTCTTTCCTCGGTTTCATGGTCACAGGGCGGGCGCAGCGGATACGCGATTTGTCCTAAATAGCCGTCCGGCACCGGCGTATCGCAGCCGTAGCTTTCCGGATATTTTCCCTCCGGGGCGTAATAGGTGCCGAATACTAGGTCTAATATCGATAATTGTCCGGCGAAGTTTTTGTCGATCGCTTCCGGTGCGTCGCTGTGGTGCCAATGGTGAAAATGCGGCGAAGCGACGAGCCATTTCAGCGGTCCGATGGCGATACGCGTATTGGCGTGCAGGAGGAGGGCGTGCCATTTATAAATCAGCTGGGACAGGATAATCGCCTCAAGGGAAAAGCCGAGGACGAACAGCAAAAACAGTCCCGCGCCCTTTGTGAGGATTTGGTCGACCGGGTGCACCCTGTGGGCCGCGAGCCAGTCGAGCCGTTCGGAGCTGTGATGGATCGCATGGAATTTCCATAGAAAGGGCACTTCATGGAACATGCGGTGGACGGTGTAAAAACAGATATCGGCGACGACGATGGCTGCGATTGTGGCGAGCCATAAAGGTTGGCCGCCAATGGCGTTTTGAATCCCGGGCGGAACAAATTGCTCAGTGATGGCGAGGGCGATGAGAATAACGAAGCTGATGCCGAATTTCACCAGCAGTCCGCCGATAAAGACGTGGGCGAGATCGACCCGCCAGCCCGAACGCAAAACTTTGTAATTGCGCAGGGCGAGCAGGCGCTCCAGCGGAATAAAGATGAGGCAGATAAGGGCGAAGCCCCTAAGGTCGAACAGCTCCATGGTCCGCGCCGGGCCTCCGTCCCGAAATAAAACAACTGATGTGAGATATAGCCGTAAACCCCTTAAGAAATCGGCAAGACTTGAAGGGGGCGTAAACTCTATATCAACCGCCCTTGCGCTAACGTGCCGCCGGCAGCGGAAGGAATTTTCAATGTTGACAGCGGTATTGCCGAAGACGCCGGAGCGTCTGGCCGATCGGTTTGAACAAACGGCGGTTATGGCGCTTTATGTTTGGTTGATGATGCGGCTTTGGCCGGACACATGGACGGCGGCGGATTGGTATCCTTTGTTGATCCTGTTTTCCGAGGGTCTTGTAGTGATTTTTCTGCTGATCCGCAGGCCGACGGATCAGATCTCCATGCGCTGGCGCGATTGGGCCCTGGCG
>JBCDBL010000074.1:0-21618 GCA_039183635.1 Pseudomonadota bacterium | reverse complement strand
TGCGCACAAACTCGCTCCTCGTCATGGACCCGCAAGGCATGCCCATCGACCTGCCCGGAGAGCACACGAAGGAGCCCGCCTTCGGCCTGCCCGCCACCTGGGTCGACGAAGGCCTGCGGGAGGAGGCGAATTTCCGCGGCTATACGGTGGTGGACCCGGCGACGGTGCTCACCACCCACCTCACCGAAATCATCAAGAACAACATGTCGGAGCTGCTTTCCTATGCGGAGACCAAAAAGCTCATCGACGACCTGCCGGACAAGCACAAGGGCCTTGTGGAGGATTTGATCCCGTCTGTGATGTCGGTGTCCGGCGTGCAGCGGGTCCTGCAAACCCTTCTGGGGGAACGGATTTCCATCCGCGACCTGCCGGCGATCCTCGAAGCGATTGCAGAAGCGGCCGCACATACGCAAAATACGGTTCAGATCGCCGAACATGTGCGCACAAGGCTGTCGCGGCAGATCTGCGCCGGCCTCGCCGGGGCGGACGGCGCCGTGCCGATCATCTCGCTCTCCCCCCATTGGGAGCAGGCGTTCGCCGAAGCGCTCATCGGCCAGGGAGAGGAGCGGCAACTCGCCATGGCGCCAAGCCAATTGCAGGACTTCATCCACTCCGCCGCATCTGTTATGGAACGAGCGGCGTCAGAGGGCGAGACGCCGGCGCTCGTCGCCTCCGCCGGGGTGCGGCCGTTCGTGCGCTCCGTCGTCGAACGGTTCAGGCCGCAAACCGCGGTTCTGTCGCACAACGAAATTCACGCGCAGGCCAAGCTGCGCACCGTCGGGCAATTGTAGGGGCTGAGACATTATGCGCGTTCGCACCTTCATCGCCCCCTCTTTCGCCGAAGCCAAGGACCGCGTGTTCCGGGAGCTGGGCGAGGATGCGGTCATCATCTCCACCAACGAGACGCCCGGCGGCGGGGTTGAGATCCGCGCCGCCGTCGACCGTGGCCGCCGCCCCCACCCGGCGGCTGGACCGGAAACGGACAAAAACCGCCTTGACGTTGAAAAAGAAAAACGCGTCGCCTCTGAGGTCCTGACCAGCCTCCGCGCCGATCTCACCACCGGCAAAACCGCGCCGCCAACCCTGTCCGCAGCCCCCATCTCCCGCACCGCCGCACAAAGCCGCGCGGGCGCCGAAGGCGGGGGATTTTTCGCCAACAACTTACAATACGTCCTCGCCAAATGCGGGTTTACGGACAAAACAACGGCGGCCCTGTCGTCAGCGGCCTTACGGGTCGAAAGCGGGGACGAAGTGGAGGCGCTGTCGGGCGCCTTTGAGATCGCGTTTCAATTCGCCCCCCTGCCTGCAGCGCCGCGCCAGCCGGTGATGCTGGTGGGACCTACGGGCGCAGGCAAAACCTCCACCGCCGCAAAGCTCGCCGCCCGCGCCGCCATGGAAGGGGCGCCGGTCTCGATCTTCGCCGCCGACACTGCGCGCGCTGGCGCTGTGGAGCAAATTCAGACCTATGCGGATGCTTTGCAGATTCCGCTCTGGACCACCGAAACCCCGGACGACGCAGCGGGGGCCATTGCGTCCGGCGCAGGCAAGGGCGTCGTCATCATCGATACGCCGGGCATAAACCCTTACGACCCGGACGAAGTCGCACTGTTGCGCGGCTTCCAGGACATCACAGGCGCTGAACCTATTTTGGTGCTGCCCGCCAGCGGCGATGCGGGCGAGTACGCCGATATTGCGGAAGTGTTCGCCGGCCTTGGCGTCGAACGCCTTGTGCTGACGAAACTCGACAGCGCCCGGCGCATCGGCGCAGGGTTGTCGGCCGCATTCGGCATGAAACTCGCCCTCTGCCAGTTCGGGATCAGCCCCTATATCGCCGACGGCCTTGAAACCGCCGCCCCCTACGCCATTGCTGCGCGGTTGCTGCGCGGCGAAGCCCCCATTCCCCCGCAAAATGAGGCCACGCCATGACCGCCGCGCCTGAACAAAAGCAAAATGTCGCCCCCTTCGCCGGACAAAAAAACATGATCGCCATCGCATCGGGCAAAGGCGGGGTCGGCAAGACCTGGCTATCCTCGACGCTCGCCACCGCTTTCGCGTTTCGCGGCGAGCGGGTGTTGTTATTCGACGGCGATCTCGGCCTTGCGAATGTGGACGTGCAGTTGGGCCTTACGCCCACGTGCGACTTATCGGACGTCATCGCCGGTCGGGCGGAATTGGCGGACGCTGTGTCCGCCTATGACGGCGGGGCCACGGGGGACAATGGCAAGCGCCGGCCAGGTGGATTCGATGTGCTCGCCGGGAAGTCCGGCTCCGGCGCGCTCGCCGCCCTCACCCAGGCGGAGCTGATGGGCCTGATCCAGGGCCTGCGCTCCCTCGCCGGGCATTATGACCGCATTTTGGTGGACCTCGCCGCAGGCATCGAACGGCCGGTGACCGCTTTAGCGGCCGCCAGCGCCACGAGCCTCATTGTGCTCACTGACGAGCCCACGTCCCTCACCGACGCATACGCTTTCATCAAAGTGCTCGCCGCCCGGCGCCGCAACGCCGATATTCGGATTGTGGTGAACATGGCCGAGAGCCAGGCGCAAGGAAAACGCGTCTACCAATCGCTGCTGACGGCCTGCAAAAACTTCCTGGATTTAAGCCCGCCCTTGGCCGGCATCATCACCCGGGACCCGAAGGTGAAAGACGCCATCCGCAGCCAGACCGCCCTCCTCGCCCGCCACCCGCAATCGGAAGCCGGCGAAGCCGCCAGCCGCATTGCGGCGGGTTTGGCGGGGTAGTTTCTCCAAATTACCGAACGTCATCCCGGACGCCGATTTTCTCCAAATCTTTGATTTGGTTCGAAAATCGAGCGAGCCGGGATCTGTTGAAGTCGAATTCGGATGCAAGGGAAACGATCCCGGATCTAACATTCGCTTGCCAAAGCCTTTCGGCTTTGGGCTCCTGTAAGGTCCGGGATGACGGTAAATCTCTTCTTTCCGAAGGTCGGTAAGAGACGCTTCAACTTCGTCGCAAAAGACTTTACATAAACGCGATGACCGACACATTCTCCATCGCCATCGCCCAATTAAATCCCGTGGTGGGCGACATCGCCGGCAATCTGGAAAAAGCGCGCGCAGCCTGGGCCGAGGCTGCACGGAAAGGCGCGGATCTCATCGTGTTTTCCGAGCTGTTTCTTTCCGGCTATCCACCGGAGGATCTGGTCTTAAAACCCGCCTTCCAGCGCGCTGTCAAAGCCGCCGCCGAGGCGCTGGCGCAAGACACCGCAAAGGGCGGCCCAGCCATCCTCATCGGCGCGCCTTGGCGCGATGGACAGAACGGTGACGCCGCGCTCTACAACGCCGCCCTCTACCTCGCCGAGGGGCGTATTCAAGACACTGTCTACAAAACCCATCTGCCCAATTACGGGGTGTTCGACGAAATTCGCGTGTTCGCCGAAGGCGCGCCATCGGGCCCCATCAAAATCGGTCCCGTAAACGCCGGCGTCATCGTCTGCGAGGACATGTGGCGGCCTGGTCCCTGGGCCTATGCGGCCGAGCAAGGGGCGGAGCTGATGATCGTCCTCAACGGCTCCCCGTTTCGCGACACAGCCCATGCGGAGCGGTTTGAGGCGGTGCGCGAACGTATGGCCGTGGCGCCGCGGCCTCTTCTTTATGTGAATCAGATGAGCGGCCAGGACGAAATCGTGTTCGACGGAGCCTCCTTCACGGCGGACGAAACCGGCGCTGTCACCGCCCGGGCGCCGGATTGGGCCGAAGGCGTGTTTCTCACGTCATGGGAGAAAGCCAACAACAGCTGGCGTCTCGCCAACGGTCCACAAGAGACGTGGACGGAGGGGTTGGAGATGATCTACCAGGCCCTTGTCCTTGGCGTGAAGGATTATGTGAACAAAAACCGGTTCCCCGGCGTGCTGATCGGCCTGTCCGGCGGGATTGACAGCGCGCTGACCGCCGCCATCGCCGTCGACGCCCTTGGGGCGGACCGGGTGCGTTGCGTGATGATGCCGTCGAAATATACCAGCCAAGAGAGCCTCGAAGACGCCGCCCTGTGCGCCAAGGCTCTCGGCGTGGATTATGACAGCATTTCCATCGAAGACGCCGTCACGGCCTTTGACAGCATGCTGACGCCCGCCTTTGAAGGCAGGGACCCGGACGTCACGGAAGAGAACATTCAATCCCGCATCCGCGGCGTTATCTTGATGGCCCTGTCGAACAAGTTCGGCCATATGGTGCTCACCACCGGGAACAAGTCGGAAATGTCCGTGGGCTACGCCACCTTGTACGGCGACATGAACGGCGGCTTCAACGCGCTTAAAGATGTCTACAAAACGCAAGTTTTCGCCCTCAGCCGCTGGCGCAACGAACACCAGCCCAAGGACGCTCTCGGCCCCGAAGGCGAGGTCATCCCCGTGCGCATTATCGACAAACCACCCTCGGCCGAGCTGCGCGAAGACCAGAAAGACGAGGACAGCCTGCCCCCTTACGAGGTGCTGGACGATATTCTCGACGATCTCGTGGAATACGAAATGTCGGTTTCTGAGATCGTCGCCCTGGGCTTTGACGAGGCGGTGGTGCGCCGCATCGAGCATTTGCTCTACATCGCCGAATATAAACGCCGCCAGGCCCCGCCGGGGACGAAAGTGACAGCCAAGAATTTCGGCCGCGACCGGCGCTATCCAATTACGAACGGGTTTCGAGATCGATGAGTATGATGCGACACCAGGCCCTAGATCCAGCCGCGACGCCTTTTCTTCCCCCGCAAGCGGGGGAAGTGGCCCGAAGGGCCGAAGGGGGCGGAGCCCTCCCCGCCCACATGCGCCAACGGCAAACCGAGACACCGCAAGCCCCCTCCGTCCGCTCTCGCGGACACCTCCCCCGCATGCGGGGGAGGAAAACACCACTTTCAATAAAAAGATCGTACCCGGAAAGACCATCATGACCACTATCGTCCGTTTCGCCCCGTCTCCCACCGGCAAGCTCCATGTCGGCAACATCCGCGCCGCCTTGCTGAACTGGTTGTTCGCCAAAAATGTCGGCGGTCAGTTTATGTGGCGCAGCGACGACACCGACGGCGAACGCTCCACCAAAGACTTCGAAGACGGCATCGGGCGCGATCTCGCCTGGCTCGGCCTCACCCACGACCTCTTCGCCCGGCAGTCGGAACGGTTCGACAAATATGACGCGGCCCGGGACAAGCTGATCGTCATGGGCCTCCTTTACCCCTGCTATGAAACGCCGGAGGAGCTGGACCGCAAACGCAAACTTCAACGGGCGCGCAGCTTGCCGCCGGTCTATGACCGCGCCGCGCTCGACCTCACAAACGAGGAAAAAGCCGCCTTCGAGGCGGAGGGCCGCAAGCCCCATTGGCGGTTTAAGCTGTCGCAACAGCCCGTGACGTGGACGGACCTTATTCGCGGCGACACCACGGTGGACACGGCCTCGGTCTCCGACCCGGTCCTCATCCGCGAAGATGGTGGCTATCTCTACACGTTGCCGAGCGTCGTAGACGACATAGAATTCGCCATCACCCATATCATTCGCGGCGAGGACCATGTGACGAACACCGCGACCCAGGTTGAGATTTTCAAAGCCCTCGGCGGCCAAGCGCCGCAGTTCGCCCACCACTCTTTGCTCGTGGGCGCCGATGGGGAGGGCCTGTCCAAACGCCTCGGCTCCCTGTCTATTGAGGCGTTTCGCGAGGACGGCCTTGAGCCCGAGGCCATCACCAGCCTCCTCGCCAAGCTCGGCACCTCCGACGCGGTGGAGCCGGAACGGGACTTGGCGAAGCTCGCCTCAGATTTTGATTTTTCCAAAATGGGCCGCGCGCCAGCCCGGTTCGACCCGGCGGAGTTGACGGCGTTGAACGCGAAAATTCTTCACGACACCCCCTATGGGGCTGTGGCGGATCGGCTCTCAGCCCTTGGCGCGTCGGAGGCGCTCTGGGAGATTGTCAAAGGCAATGTGGAAAAGCTCGCCGACGTGACGCTTTGGAAAAATATCGCAGAGGGCGAGATCACGCCAGTGATCGAAGACGCTGAATTCGCCACTGCGGCCGCCGCCCTGCTGCCCAGCGATCCGCTTACAGAAGACAGCTGGAGCGCCTGGACGTCTGCGGTGAAGGAAAAAACCGGGGCCAAGGGGAAACAACTGTTCTTGCCGCTGCGCTTGGCCCTCACTGGTCAAAAATTCGGGCCGGAAATGAACCGCCTGTTGCCGCTGATTGGCGCAGAGCGGGCGAAAGCGCGGCTTGCGGGCGAGACGGCGTGAGTCTTACACCTTAAAATTATGTGAGAGGCAGACTTTCGCCCCAAGCATGGATGTCATCCCAGCGAAAGCTGGGATGTGAGGGGCGGCGCTTTCTGAATTTGCGGCCCCTGGATCCTGACTTTCGTCAGGATGACGATTGTGCTTGGAGCAGCGGCATGCGCAAAGCTTTAAAAGCTCAGGACTTCACCCCTTCGCCAGGGGATGCTTCTCAAACACCAGAGCTTTTTTCCGCTCATCGGCCACATGGGTGTAGATCTCCGTCGTGCTGATGTCGGAGTGGCCCAGCATGGTCTGCACGCTGCGCAAGTCCGCCCCGCCCTCCAAAAGGTGCGTTGCGAACGCATGGCGCAGCACATGGGGGGACAGCCGCGCCGGGTCGAGGCCGGCTTTGACGGCGAGCTCCTTCAGCAATTGCGCAAACCGCGCCGTCGTCACGTGACCTGTCTTGCCGCGGGAGGGGAACAGAAACGGCGAGCTCGCCCCCGCCTCCGTCTCTTCCGCCCCAGGAACAAACCTCTCCCGCACCGCAAGATAGGCGTCGATTGCGCTTAGCGCCGGGCGGCTTAAAGGCGCAAGCCGCTCCTTGCCGCCTTTGCCGCGTACGGTAAGATGAGCCTGCCCTTTGCGCAGGGCGGCGGTTTTCAAACTCACCAGCTCCGACACGCGCAGACCCGCCGCGTACAGAATTTCCAGCATTGCGGTGAGCCGCAGCCCCTTCGGGCTGTCATCGGCCGCCGCCGTATCCAAAAGGCGCGTGACATCGTCGACGCTCAGCACCTTCGGCAAGGGCCGACGGGTCTTCGGGCGGTCTATGGCGTTGGTGGGGTCGTCCGGGCGCAGCCCTTCACTGTAGAGAAATTGATAAAACTGGCGAAGGGCCGACAGTTTCAACGCCGCCGTGGACGCCGCGAGGCCCCTTGCCTCCATATCGGCGAGGAAGGCGGCGACATCTTCCTGGCGCGCAGTTTTCAAATTCCGCTTGCGTTTTGTGAGAAAGTTCGCAAACCGCCCAATGTCGCGGCCGTAGTTCTTAAGGGTGTTGCCCGCCGCGCCGCGTTCAACGGCGAGCATTTCCAAAAACGTCTCTCGCAAACTCTCGTCGGAGGCGCGCCCGCTACGGCTCATTCGCCGACCGCAGCGGCCATCATCTGCGCCGCACCGATATAATCGAAAGCGACCCGCCGGGCTTCAGCCTCAATGCCTGCCCGGTTCAACAAAGAAATCGCATCATAGGCTGCGTTCGACATGGCGATGGCGCCAAGCGCCGCCTCCCCCAGACGTCCGCCCGAGACAGCGGAATCGGCAATGGCGCGCAGGGCGAACGGCGGCGTCGGCAGGTTGGCGAAGGTCGCCTCCTCATCGTCAAGCAGCGCGCCGGCGCCGGAGAACACCGACAAAGCCGTTTTCTCGGCGATGGACAGGCCGAAGTCGGCGCCCTCCGCCGCGCCGTCGCGCATGTTCGCCAGGCGCTCGGCGTAAAGATCGTTCGCATTATCACCTAAAGACGCGGAAAGAACGGGATCGAGCGCATACAGCAAAATACGGGCGTCGAGGCGGGCGCGGGCGTCGCCGCCCGTGAACGACAGCCAGCGCGCCGCCTTCTCCGCATCGCCGGCGGCCATTAAGGCCCTGGCGAAAATCACCCCATGATCGGCGAGGGTTTCATCCACAATCAGCGCCTTCACGCCGGCAGCGTTCAGCTCCGCCAGTGACAAGAACACCATCGGGTCCCGGGCGGCGGCCAGCGTCGCGGCCAAAAGCGCGGCTTTATCGGCCTGTCCCGCAATCTGGGCGTCAAGGTCCACCGGCGCCATGGCGAGGGGCGCGGCATCCCCCCCCTCAGCAGCAGGCGGCGTCAAGGGCGCCAGCGTGTTCGGCAAGCTGGCGAGGGCCTGGTGGGCGGCGGCGAAACCGCGCAACGTACCGTCTACGGATTTTGTTGACAGAAGCGCGGCGACATCAGATGTTTCGAAAGGAACGGATTGCAACAGACTGTCGAGATCCGATGAAGACAGCGCCCGCATCCCGTAGGCGCGGAACGCGGCGAACAGGCGCAAGTCCAAATCCGCTGTCTGATCCTTCGCGAGGGCGGCGAGAACGCCGGCGTCGGCGCGGGCGAGGGTGAGATCGGACAATTCCATCCCCGCCGTCTTCGCAATGGCGTAGTGGAGCGGCGTTTCGATAAGCTGCAACCCTGGATCGGCGTTCAGGATCAGTCCGGACAAGAGCGCATCGGCCACAGGGTCCGGCGCGCCTCGCTCCCGCAACAGACCAAGGGTCAGCTCGGCGGCCGCCGGCTCCCCCGCCGCCGCGTAGCAAAACGCCCGCAAGGACAACCAATAGGCCTCCTCCAGCCCAGCGCCGAGATCAGCGCCGCGCAGGCAGGCCGTACGCTGATCGCCATCCAATAAATCGGCGGAGGCCAAAGCCCGCGCCGCCGGCGCCTCGCCGGCAAGGCCGGCGTTCAGATTAACAAGCGCCCGCGCTTCGGCGCCGAACCCGGCGCGCACCAACGCCTCAAGCTTTGCGCCCATCAACTCCGGCCCGGCGCCGGCGGGCGCGGCGCCCGGCGTCAGCAAGGTGCGGCGCAACAGGTCGGCGAGGGCCGGCGATTCCCCCCGGGCTGGCGCGCGCTCCAGCAAATAGGCCACGACCCGCGCCTCCCCACCGCGCCAGAGCGTCGGCGGCAGCGCCCCCTGCTCCTGCGACAGCAAGCCGAGCGAGAACGTGTCCGCGCCGCCAAGAGTTTCCACGGCGACCGGGGTTTGCGCCGCCGCAACGCCGGCGAACAGAGCAGAAGCCGCGGCGGCGGCTTTCAAAGGACCGAACTTAACGGGGAAAATCATTTTGCAACTCATAGGATACGGGCGCCGACGGCGCGCTTAATTGTTCCGCGTAGACGTAAAGTCCGCCGACACAGGCGACGATTAGAAAAAGAGCGACGACAGTAAGTCTCATACCTCAACACCATGACGAACGATTCCCGTGGTCCCTCACCATAACGACCCGGAATCGGATTTCAAAATCGAAAGCCGCATTCTTAAATGCATGACTGGCTTAAAGTTTACCGCATCAATCGGGTCGACAAGATGACGGACGACATCGTTCGCTCAATCCCCTCTATGGCGATCAGGCGGTCAATGGACCTGTCGAGTTCCGTCACCGACGAAGCGACAATGACGGCGATCAGGTCATAGGCGCCGCTGACGGAATGGATCTCCCGCACCGTGTCGATGGCGGACATGGCCTCAATGACAGCTTCCGTCATTTTCGGCTGCACAACGATGGAGGCGTGGGCGCGCACCTCCCGGGCGAGGTAATCCGGCGACATGACCACGGTGTAGCCCCGGATCACATCGTCGGCCTCCAGCTTTTCAAGGCGTTTTTGCGCCGTGGAGCGGGACACGCCGAGATGTGCGGCGATATCGCTCACGGTCATCCGGGCGTTCGCCCTTAAAAGATCGATCACTTGGCGGTCTTTTTCCGTTACAGTCACGCACACATTCCTTTTTTGGCAATATGCGATTTTTATACATCAAATTGCTAAAAAAGGTACGCTAATTCGTTCAATTCACCCCTGTTTTTCGACAGGGGTCTTTGTTGTTATTTGCCTGTCGAAAGGAATCGCAATGTCCGCCAGAGATCATATTTTCCCGACCTACGCCCCGCCGGCGCTCAACTTCACCAAGGGCGAAGGCGTCTGGCTGACCGACGACAAGGGCGACAAGTACCTCGATTTCATCTCCGGCATTTCGGTGAACACCCTCGGCCACGCCCATCCGGATCTGGTGGCGGCCCTGACCGCGCAGGCCGGCAAGCTCTGGCACCTCAGCAATATGTTCGACGTGCCGGGACAGTCGGAACTTGCGGACCGCTATTGCGCCCTCACCTTCGCCGACCGCGTGTTCTTCGCCAACTCCGGCGCCGAAGCCATCGAATGCGCCCTGAAGGCCGCCCGGCGATACCATTTTTCCGAAGGCGCGCCGGAGCGGATCAACATCATCGGCTTTTCCGGCGCCTTTCACGGACGGACCTACGCGACCATCAACGCGGCCGGCAATCCGAAATACCTGGAAGGCTTCGGCCCCGCCCTGCCGGGCTACAAACATGTCCCCTTCGGCGACATGGACGCCCTGAAGGCGGTCGTCGACGATAAAACCGCGGCGATCATCATTGAGCCTGTGCAGGGCGAAGGCGGTCTGCGGCCGTTGCCGGAAACGGACCTCACCGAATTGCGGGCGCTGTGCGACGAGACGGGCGCGTTGTTGATTTACGACGAGGTGCAATGCGGCGCGGGACGCACGGGCAAGCTGTTCGCCCATCAATGGGCTGACAACGCCGCGCCGGACATCATGGCGGCGGCCAAGGGCGTCGGCGGCGGGTTCCCCTTCGCCATGTGCCTCGCCACCGAAGCGGTGGGCCGGTACATGGTCCCCGGCACCCACGGCACGACCTATGGCGGCAACGCGCTCGCCGTCGCCGTCGGGCACGCCGTTCTCGATCATTTGGAAAAAGAAACGTTTGCTGACCATGTGGTCGAGGTCTCCAAACGCCTTCGCAATGGCCTTGAGGAGCTTGCCGCGAACCATGAAAGCCTCGTGGACGAAGTACGCGGCAAGGGCCTCCTCGTCGGGGCGACCCTGAAAACGCCGAATGCAAAAGTGCGCGATCTCGCCCGGGACAAAGGTCTTCTCATTGGCGTCGCCGGGGACAATTCTTTCCGCCTGGCCCCCGCGCTGAACGTTACGGCCGCAGAAGTTGACGAAGCCGTTGAGATCCTGCGCTCCGTTTTTCAATCCATAGCACAGGGGTGAGACGCCGCAAAACCGCGCCTCGCCACAGGAGACATGTCGCATACGCATTACATCATACGCCCCGTCGGCCAATGCGACCTTGACGACATGTACGACCTCGCCAGCCTCGCCGGCGAGGGATTTACGAGCCTGCAGCCGGACAAGGACTATCTGTCCGGCTTCATCGCAAAGTCCGAGGCGAGCTTCGCCAAACCGGATAAAACACAGCAGCAAAAATTTCTCCTGGTGCTGGAGGACGGCGCGACGGGCAAAGTCGTCGGCTGCGCGGCGGTCAAAACCAATATCGGCGGCGCCCATCAATTCCTGAACTTCAGACTTGTCGGACCCGACGGCGCCCCAGCGGCGCCCGGGGTGCGGGGCGCGCAACTTCTGCCCGCCACGCACCTCGACGGCGCGACGGAGGTTGGCTCCCTCTTTCTACACCCGGAGCGCCGGCAAGACGGGATCGGGCGATATCTAGCGAAAGTGCGCTATCTTCTGATCGCCGCAACGCCGGAGATTTTCGGCGACACCGTGGTTGCGGAGCTGCGCGGCGTTACGAACCCCGACGGATCATCGAGTTTTTTCAACGCCCTCTACGGCAAGCGTCTCGGCCTTACGTTTGAGGAGGCCGACGGGCGCTACGCCACCGCCGATGAAGCGACGTTGCGAAGCCTGTTGCCCGCAGAACCAATTTACGTCGACGCCCTGCCCCTGCCCGCCCAGGCCGTCATCGGGGAGCCGAACGCGACGGGGCGGGGCGCATACAAACTTCTTTTAAAGGAAGGCTTCCGGTTTATCGATACGGTGGACCTGTTCGACGCCGGCCCGATCGTCACCGCACGGCGCGACGATCTGAAAATCCTGAAAGAAGCCAAACATCATACCGTTGCGCTCGACACAAGCCCGACGCCGAACGCCTACGGTCTCGCCGCTTCGGGCTCCGTCGCCGAATTTCGCGCCGTCCTGACGCCATTGTCGATGGGGCCGCGCGGCGTCGCCTTGACCGATCCCGTCGCATCGGCGTTAGGCGCCCGGACCGGCGATAGCGTGCGCGTCTGGACCAACGCCGAGGCCGCGTCTGCGGCGACGCCTGCGCTGCATCAAAAGTCAGCTGTCGGCGCATAACAGCGCAGCGCCTTTATCCCTCCGCAACAGCCTCAAGCACGGGCGCAAGCGCTTCGGCGACGGCGCCGACGCCGTCCGCATCGGCGATCAAATCCTGCCGGATCTCCAGCGTCACGTGACGCGCCTTTAAAGGCGCGGCGCGGACGTCCATCGTGTGGTTATAAAGTTTACCCGTATACGGCTCATTATCCCCGACGGCAAAGGGCGTCAGCGCACGAAGGGCGCCGAGCGTCGCGGCGGCGGTGGCGGCGTCATGGTTCCACAAAACGCCGATCTCCCAGGGCCGTTTTTCACCGCTCATTTCAGGGGTGAAACTGTGGACGGAGATAAACAGCCCCGCTTCCCCGACAGCCTTAAAAGCGGCCGCAACGGCGTCATGGTAGGGCGTGTAGAATGCATCGAACCGCGCCTGCCGCGCCGCCTCGGTCAAGCCGATATTGCCGGGAATGACGACGCCGTCGCTTTCCTCAGGAATGACGTCCCGCCGATCGGCGGCGCGATTAGGGTCGACCAGCAAACGGGAGAACCGGGACAACACCGCAGCAGCGCCGAAATGCGCCGCCAGGCGCCGCGTTGTCTCCGCAGCACCGATGTCGTAAGCGATGTGCTGCTGAAGACGGTCAACAGGAAGTCCAAGATTGTCAAACGATGCAGGGATCTCATTGGACGCATGGTCACAGATAAAAACAAAACCATGCCTATCCCTAGCAGAATCTATCAGGCTAAAAGATTCATACGTCATAAATCTCTCTCTTTGACATAATCACGCCTTTTAATTTGTACCACTCGGCCGAGCTATGAATAATCCACCGCGATTTTAGCGTATGCCATTGATATGGCGATAATCTAAGCACGCCGCAGCCCCGGGAGTTAGAGAAGAACCGACCATGACCACAAGCGATTTTTACGCCCGCATCCGCCAAACCCTCGCCGACATAGAAGCAGAGGGGCTGACCAAACCGGAACGGCTGATCACCTCCCCCCAAAGCGCGCGGATCAAGGTCAAGGCGGGCGGCGAAAAGCGATCCGTTTTGAACTTTTGCGCCAACAACTATCTCGGCCTCGCCAATCACCCCGATCTCATCTCCGCGGCGACGAACACGGCGGCTGAATACGGCTTCGGCATGGCGTCGGTGCGGTTCATCTGCGGCACCCTCGATCTGCACAGGAAGCTGGAGCGCCGCATCGCCGACTATTTAAAGTTCGATGACGCCATCACCTTCGCGGCCTGTTTCGACGCCAATGGCGGCGTGTTCGAACCGTTGCTGGGAGCCGAAGACGCGATCATCTCCGATGCTCTCAACCATGCCTCCATCATCGACGGCGTGCGCCTGTGCAAAGCCAAACGCTACCGCTACGCCAACAACGACATGGCGGACCTGAAACAGCAGCTGGAACAGGCCGAGGCCGACGGCGCCCGGACGAAACTCATCGTCACCGACGGGGTGTTCTCCATGGACGGAACGATCGCCGACCTGAACGGCGTTTGCGACCTGGCGGAGGCCCACGGCGCCCTCGTCATGGTGGACGATTGCCACGCCACCGGCTTCCTCGGCGACAACGGCCGCGGCGCAGCGGAACACTGCGGCGTCGAAGGCCGCATCGATATTCTCACCGGCACCCTCGGCAAAGCGCTCGGCGGCGGCATGGGGGGCTACATCTGCGCGAAGCAGGAAGTTGTGGACCTGTTAAAACAGCGGGCGCGGCCTTACCTGTTCTCCAACGCCTTGACGCCCGCCCTTGCCGGCGCCGCCATCAAGGCGATCGATATCGCCGAAGACAGCGACGAGCTTCGGGTGAACCTGAAACAAAACGCGGCGCAATTCCGCTCCGGCATGCAGGCGTCAGGCTTCGACCTGTTGCCGGGGGAGCATCCCATCATCCCCGTGATGATCGGCGAGGCCAAGCTCGCCCAGGACATGGCTGCGCGCCTTCTTGACGAGGGGGTTTACGTGATCGGATTTTCCTACCCTGTCGTACCAAAAGGCAAAGCGCGAATCCGTACACAGATGTCCGCCGCACACACGGCCGAAGACATCGCCTTCGCCGTCGAAGCCTTCACCAAGGTCGGGCGCGATCTCAACATTATTGCGTAAGGAGACCAGCCGATGCACACGCTCGCCAAACTGAAATCGGAAACGGGGTTGTGGCTTGAAGATGCGCCGCCGCCCGTCGTCGGCCCCAACGACGTACTGATCCGTGTCAAAAAGACCGCGATCTGCGGCACGGACCTGCACATTTACAACTGGGACGACTGGGCCCAGCGCACGATCCCCGTCCCGATGACCGTCGGCCATGAATTCATGGGAGAGATTGTCGAACTTGGGTCCGAGGTGCGCGGCCTGAAGCCCGGCGACCGGGTCTCCGCCGAAGGGCACATCACCTGCGGCCACTGCCGCAACTGCCGGGCCGGCCGCCGGCACCTGTGCCGCAACACGGAAGGCGTCGGCGTCAACCGTCCCGGCGCGTTTGCAGAGTACCTTTGCGTACCGGGGTTCAACGTCTACAAACTGCCCGACGACGTGCCCGATGAAATCGGGGCGCTGCTCGACCCCTTCGGCAACGCCGTGCACACCGCCCTCGCCCAGGATGTCGTGGGCGAGGATGTTCTGATCACAGGCGCAGGTCCCATCGGCGCCATGGCCGCCGCCGTCGTCCGCCATGTGGGCGCCCGCCACGTGGTCATCACCGACGTCAACGACTACCGTCTGGAGCTTGCCGAAAAGCTCGGCGCCACCCGCACGGTGAATGTCGCCAACACGTCTCTGGAAGACGTCATGGCGGATCTCGGCATGACGGAGGGGTTCGATGTCGGTCTTGAGATGTCCGGCGTCGAGGCGGCCTTCTCCAGCATGTTGTCGACCATGAACCATGGCGGCAAAATCGCGCTTTTGGGCCTTTTGCCCGCCGGCGCCGGGGTCAACTGGGACGACGTCATCTTCAAAGGCCTTGAACTGAAAGGCATTTACGGCCGCCGCATGTTCGAGACCTGGTACAAGATGGGGGCGCTGTTGCAGTCGGGCCTCGACATTTCGCCAATCATCACTCACCGCCTGGACTTCAAATCGTTCCAGAACGGGTTCGACGCCATGAATTCGGGAAAATCCGGCAAAGTCATCCTCGATTGGACGAGCGCACCCTAGTATAGTGGCGGAATGCTGAGCGTACTGGATGTCTTTAAAGTCGGAATCGGGCCGTCGAGCTCCCACACCGTGGGGCCGATGCGCATCGCCTTTCGCGCGTTGCAAATAGCAAAAGATAAAGGCGTCTACCAAAAGGCGCATCGGGTTCGGGTGGAGCTTCAAGGCTCCCTCGCGCTCACCGGCGTCGGTCACGGGTCCGACAAGGCGGCGATTCTCGGGCTTTTGGGATTTGAGCCGGAAACCATCGATCCTGAGGACGCTGACCGCAAAGTGGCGGCGATACGCCGGGATAAAATACTGCGTCTGCCCGACGGGCCGAGCATTAAGTTCGACCCGGCAAAAGACATCGACTTCCGCGGCGACATCATCCCCGAGCTTCACCCGAACGGCATGCGCGTCGCCATGTATGACGAAAACTGCGGCATGCTCATGGATATCGAGTATTATTCCGTGGGCGGCGGTTTTATCGCCAGCGCGCAGCAATTAAGAAGTCCGGCCAACGACGACGTCATAGCCACGGCGCGACCGGCGCCGCACCCTTTCCGCTCCGCCGCCGAACTGTTGTCGATGTGCGAAGCCAACAATCTCGCCATCGACGATCTTGTGCTTGAGAACGAAGACGCCTGGCGTTCGCGGGCGGAGACGCTGTCCTCCGTCGATCGGATCTGGGAGGTGATGAACGCCTGCATCGACCGCGGCCTGTCCAACGAGGGCGTGCTGCCGGGGGGCCTCAACGTCGTGCGCCGCGCGCCGTCCATGTATCACAAGCTCAGCGTCGCCCCGCCCTCGAACGAGGCGGAGACGATCTTCGACTGGCTGAACGTGTTCGCCATGGCGGTGAACGAGGAAAACGCCGCCGGCGGCCAGGTGGTGACGGCGCCGACAAACGGCGCGGCGGGAATCATTCCGGCCGTGATGCGTCGCTATTGCGCCGATGACGCGGAGGCCCGTCCCGAGGCGATACGCAAGTTTCTTCTGACCTCAGGGGCGGTGGGCGTCCTTTACAAGCAACGCGCCTCCATCTCCGGCGCAGAGATGGGCTGCCAGGGAGAGGTCGGGGTCGCCTGCTCCATGGCCGCGGCGGGGCTCGCCGCCGTGTGGGGCGGAACCCCGGACCAGGTGGAGCATGCGGCCGAAATCGGCATGGAGCACAATCTCGGCCTCACCTGCGATCCCGTCGGCGGGCTTGTGCAAATCCCCTGCATCGAACGCAACGCCATCGGCGCCGTGAAGGCCGTGAACGCCGCCCGCCTCGCCCTGCAATCCACGGGGCCGCATAAGGTCAGCCTTGATCAGGTCATTGAAACCATGCGTCAAACCGGACTCGATATGAACACGAAGTACAAAGAGACAAGCCAGGGCGGCCTCGCCGTGAATGTCGTCGAATGCTAGAGTTGTTTGCCTTTGCCGTTTGTCGGCAAACGGCTCTGGAATCTTTGTTTTGGGCGCATGAGACGACCTTCGTGTGATCCACATCGCCTGCAACGCGCTCCAGCGCGAAATTATCGTCCGTCTTGGCCAAGCTTTGTTATCTTGCTGCTGAGAGCGTAGCCGAACCGGCGGGCGGGCCGTTCGATAACGCAATATGTCGTCCACGACGCCAACACAGCCAATACAAAATACAAGACAGATTTCACGGGCGCCGGGACAGATAAAAAACTGAGCCCAAACAAAACCGGCATATGGCAAAGATATAGGCTGTAGCTGATACGACCCAAAAAACAGGCTGGCGGGTTTGCAAAAATAAGTCGCGCCAGACGGCCGTCAAAGGCTGCGGCAAGCACGATCATACCGGCCAAAGGCGCATAAAACGCCGTATGCCCCCACGGAAAAAAAACATGCGCCAAAGGATACGGCTTATCCCAATCAGGATAAAATATCTGTAAAAAGAATGTCGGCGTGCTCAAAACCAGCAACACAAGGCCGATCAAAAGCACCGTATCCCATGCCTTTTCAGGCGCCCATGCAAGCCACACCTTACGATTTAAATAAAAGAGGCTGACGAGAACACCGATAAGGAAAAAATCGATAGCGCCGCGCAGGTGGATAAGCGGCACAGGCGTCGGCGCAAACACAGCCAACCCTACGCCGACCGCAAGGATCGCCGCACGCCCGCCGGAAGACGGAAGAAGCCATAACATGGCGCACAGGACCGGAAAGACTACATAGAATTTCATCTCCACAGAAACGGTCCAAAAAACGCTTACATACTCGCGCAGCGTGATCGCGCCCCACCATTGGGAAACAGAAATAGGGTAATCGTATAATTCCCAAGCAAACACCGCCCACGCCAGAGCGCCCAGACTGAGCATCACAGCAAAGAGCGGAAAGACGCGAAAAATACGGCGTACGGCGTAATCGACCCAAACGTCCATAGAGAAAGGCCGCGCCAAATAAAGATAGCCCATCAAAAAACCGCTCAAAACGAAAAAAAGCATGACGCCCATTTGAGCTTCACCGCCAAAAATCGTATCAGATTGGCCTGTGACGCCATGCCCGGCGGCGACCATCAACGCTGCTGCGCCGCGCACGCCATCCAGAGACGCCAGTCGTTCTTGATGGGCGCTTCCATCGCCCGCACTCCGAAAGCCATTTTCAGACAGTTCATGGCGTGCGCGATTTGACATAAGCTCAAAATATCTATGTCGAGAGAAATCAGGAATGGCCCGAGCGAGCAAACTACGGCCGTAAAAAGCAACACTGTTGGACAGGATGGTACCGCCTCCCCGGTTCGAACGGGGGACCTCTAGATCCACAATCTAGCGCTCTAACCAACTGAGCTAAGGCGGCGCGCCGCTGCGACGGACAATCAAGGCCGATCGCAGCCGAACAGGCCGTTGGGTTTACTGAAGCTTGAAACGGTTTGCAAGGCGCCCCGCACTCAAAGCGCCTTTGCCGGTCACATGTTGGGGGCCCGCAAATTCGTCGGGGTGTTTCGCTCTATTGCACAGGTTTTTGAAACAACAATGTCATACGATCAGACTCGCCGATCGCCTCGTATGCATCACGGTTCTTGTCCCCCAGAGCCAGGGTCGGCGGCAAGCGCCATACGAAATCGCCTTCGCTCGGCCGGTCTTTGGGATTGGCGTTCACCTCGCTGTCGCCGATCAAGACAAAGCCGGCGTCCTCAAACTTGGCGACGACCGCGCTTTTCTTCACATAGCCACGCCGTCCTGAGGCGAAATCATCGGCCATATCTTCCTGGGCGCGGTGCTGAACCACGCCGACATAGCCGCCGGGTTTCAACATGCCGTAGGTTTCTTGAAGCGCCGCCGCCCCGTAAGGCTCGTCCTTCAGACGGAAAAAGTTGTGCAAGGCCCTCACATACAGGACCATATCAACCTCGCCCGCAAGATCTTCCGGCGCATCTCCAAAGGCGAACGCCGCGATCTCAGGATCGCCCTCCACATAGCCCGCGGCGCGTTCGGGGAAAGCTTCAGGCCAGGCGCGGAACTGCGCCATACGCTCGTCCGTCATGTTCGGAATAACTTTGGCGAACATATCCAAAGGATAATTCGCAGCGGCGTAACGCCCTTTCTCCGCCACGTAGGGTAAAATAATGCGGGTGTACCAACCGCCCCCCGGCAAAGCTTCAACGACAGTCATGTCTTCTTGAAGGCCGAAAAACGATAACGTTTCATAAGGGTTGCGCGCGCCGTCCCGGGCTTTGTCCTCGTCCGAGCGGGCCTCAACGACGGCTTTCAGGGCGTCGCCGTCTTCAGCGAGAACGGCGGGGGCGCCGATCAAACTGGCGGCGACGGCGATAGCTGCGAGTGTGCGCATGTGAATTCTCCTGAGTTTGCGTAGACGAAGTATTTAAATTTAGAATCTGATGTTTCGTACAAGGATAATGCAGATTAATACAAGCCTTAAGCCCGCTTCGGCGGCAGCATTGAAATCTCCCGGCGCAACTGGGCGATGCGAGTCTCGCTGGACGGATGGGTGGACAAGAATTCAGGAGGGCGCTGACCACTGCTTTTCGTCGCCATCTTCTGCCAAAAAGTTAGGGATTGACGGGCATCGTATCCGGCGCGATGCATATATCGGACGCCAAACTTATCGGCCTCCAATTCATGCCTGCGCGAGAAGGGCAAAATAAGGCCGAACGTGACCCCGGCGCCGAGTACGGCGGCGATTTCTCGCTGATACTTTGCATCGCTTGACGCAAGGCCGACGGAGGCGACCGTGAGCCCAACTTGCCCGGCCATCGCCTGGCTGTACCGCTCGCCGGAATGATTGAAGCGCACATGGGCGACTTCATGGCCGACAACGGTTGCAAGTTCGTCGTCATTCGCCATCAAATCCATAATACCTGTGTAAACTCCGATCTTGTTGCCTGGCAAAGCAAAAGCGTTGAGGTCCTTAGAGTCAAAAACCGCATATTCCCAAGCGGCAGGGTTCTCTCCGGCAGCGCTAATGATTTTCGGCGACACCCTTTGCAACCGGGTGACATAGCGCGGATCTCTGGAAACCCTTTCTTCCTTGCGAATCGACGCCCAAGTGGAGCCTGCAAGCTGCGCCATTTGGCCGCGCGAGACCACAAGAAACTGGCTGCGACCAATTTCATCATTATACGTACAGCCAGGCGCAAGTGCGACCACCGAGCCGGCGGCGAGCCCTTTCACGAGGGCTCGGCGAGATAATACGACGTGCGGTTGTTTTTCCATTAGAATTTCCCCTGCCCCCGAGGCCCAGGTAGCGTTATGACGTCAAACGGAGGGACACGTGACCGCGCCTTGCGTTTACCAAGACAGCACAATACCAAGCGTGAGGCGTTCTACAAAGCCTTAACCTTATCCAAGGAGACCCCATGGGCATAAATTCTCCGTCAGACATCGCTGCGGATCTACAGGTTGGACCGACAGATCAGGGTATGGTGCGTATTTACATCACCGCTGACGGTGTCGAACTGCCAATGGACTTTACGCCGGAGGATGCTGAAACCATTGCCGAAGAGCTTGCTGCGGCTGCAAGCATCGCGCGTCAGGCAAACGGCGGCTAAAGGCGAAACGCGCCCGCTTTGCGCAAAGAATGTGTTTGACAATCATTCGCATTTTCACATATCGTTAATGGAAATAAGCAAAGCTGAAGTCCATGTACGTTTGTATTTGTCGCGCATTGAATGAAAAGCAGGTTGAAGCCGCCGCCCTGGGCGGGGCCAAACGAGCTGCCGCTGTATTCAAAGCCCATGGCTGCCGCCCAAACTGCGGTCTGTGCCTGAAGGATATGCAAACTGTCATCGACTCGGCTTCCCGCGCTGAAGGACCTGCGATTCGCAAGGCGTCTTAGGTGTTGCTGTTGAATATTTTTTAACTGCGAACCGCTTGAAACTTTTAAGTTTTTAGCAGTTCTCGGACGAGGTTGTTTTTGTTGATGCAAAAACGCCCTTTTCGTCGTGTCTAAATGCATTACATTCCGGATTATCCAGGCAATCGACTGAGCGATTCGCTGCAAGGTCATGTTTTTAATAATGATCTTGAGAAGCAGCCGCTGGTCTTGCGCGTAAGATTTTAAGGAGATCCGATGAAGGGCGACGCAAAAATTATCGAATATTTGAACCTCTTGCTGAAGCAGGAGCTGACCACAATCAATCAATATTTCTTACATGCGCGCATGTACAAGGACTGGGGGTTCGAGCGGTTGGCGAAGATTGAGTACGAAGAATCCATAGATGAAATGAAACACGCCGATGTCTTGATCGAGCGCATTTTGTTTCTTGAGGGCTTGCCCAATCTTCAAGACCTCGACCGGTTGTTTATCGGCGAAAGCATCAAAGAATGTATTGAATGCGACCTGAAAGCGGAGCATCGCGCACACCCGACATATGTCGAGGCGATCGCCTACGCGGAGACCGTGAAAGACTATGTCACGCGGGATGTCCTCCAAAAAATCCTCGACAGCGAGGAGGAGCATATCGACTGGCTTGAGACCCAACTCGACCGAATCTCCAAGATCGGCGAAGAACGTTATATGCAGTCCATGATGAATGCTGAGGCCGGGCCTGCCTAAAGCGTTTCCAGGCCAAGCGTGCGGTTGGCTGTTCGCAAACGTGCAAAAACAATAACTTAAAGCGTTGTCTCCCATCCGATTGAGGCGACGACGCTTTATAATTCGTCTTACACAATGCAATGCGACAACCGCAACGGCTGCGGATCGTTGATTTGGAGCGTGCAGCGCAAAAGCGGATACCGGTTTTCTCGCAAAACACACACGTAAACAAAGATCTAGAGCACGTCATGTGAATCCAATTAAATGAGACGTGCTCTAGAAGGCCTACGGACGACGCCGCCGATTATGCGCCCGGCGCTCCGAGCGCCCACGGCCCCC